>JARLJJ010000390.1 GCA_031291275.1 Formivibrio sp. | reverse complement strand
TCGCCAAGGAATTGGGCAGGACGTAACACCTGTTGCTCGCGGATTTTCGACACGACAGATCGATGGTAAGCCATTCCGTGTCTTCACTGTACATTCGCGAACCATGCTAATAGAAGTTATGCACGATATGAGCGTGCGTAGCCGCATGGCACGCCAACTGGCCTTCCGTACGGTACTGCCCATCCTCATTCTTGGCCCGATACTGTTACTCATCGTATTGTGGAGCATTGCTCACGCGCTGCGTCCGCTCCAGACTTCGCGCGAAGAAATCGCGCAGCGCGAAGCCAATGACCTGCGCGCCTTGCGTACGGAAAACGTCCCCGGTGAATTGCTGCCCTTCATTCAGGAAATCAATGTCTTGTTCCTACGGGTCAGCGATGCCTTTACCGCGCAGCAGCATTTCGTCGCCGACGCGGCACACGAGCTGCGCTCGCCCCTGGCGGCCTTGCGTCTACAGGTGCAAGCCATGCAACGTGCCACGACGAATGAGAAACGCCATGTCCTGGCTGAGCGGCTGCTGATGGGCATTGACCGTGCCACACGGCTTGTCGAGCAAATGCTGGTGCTGGCGCGCGAGGAAGCCAGCGTTAGCGATAGTGCCTGCACCGACCTACCTCAGGTCGTACGCCTGGCATTGTCCGACATATTGCCCCAAGCCCAGGCGCGCAGCATCGATGTCGGCGCAGATTCCTTCGGCGAAGTCCCTGACGGGCAGTTCAGCATTCGTGGCAGCACCGAAGCCCTTCGTATCCTGGTGCGCAACGTGCTGGAAAACGCGGTGAAGTACACCCCGCCATCCGGCACGATCAACCTGCTACTCCATCGCGACACCAACCAGACTGTGTTGACAATAGAAGACAGCGGTCCGGGTATCCCTGCAGAGGAGCGCGACAGAGTCTTTGAGCGCTTTCATCGCAGCGCCGAAAACGATGTGGAGGGTTGCGGACTGGGCTTGTCCATTGTGCAGGCCATTGCCACCCGGTATGGCGTCAGTATCGTACTGGGCCAATCGGTACAGCTTGGCGGATTGTCCGTCGTTCTGCGTTTTCAACCTTGCCCTGCCGAAGTTGCACGCGACTGATGCCATGAACATCTCCGGTTCCTGATTTAAAAAATATCTCTATTTGGAAGACCGCAATGAAAACGAAACCTCAATCATCTGATTCAACCGAGGCAGGAAACGAGTCAGCGCCTCTGGCGCCGCGCCCACAAAAATCCGCGCTCTGGGTTTATGGCGTCGTGATTGTGATTGCAATCGGAACCGCACTGTACGTCCTGAAAAAACAACCCGCTCCAGCCACTTCACCCGTGGCATCGACCCAAGGCACGCGCCCCGGCCGGCAGGTTTCCCCCGTGGTCGCCCTCGCAACCGTGGTCGGTGACATGCCGGTACGCCTCAGCGCGCTGGGCACGGTCTCCGCACGCAATACGGCCACCGTGCGTGTACAGGTCTCGGGCCGTTTGCAGCAGGTGCTGTTTCACGAAGGTCAGCTGGTCAAAGCCGGGCAAGTGCTTGCGCGCATCGACCCGCGCAGCTTCCAAGCCCAGGTAGACAGTGCCGCCGCGCAACTGGCAAAAGATCAAGCCCAACTTGGCGCAGCGCAGACTGACCTGAAGCGGTACCAAACGCTGCTGGCGCAGAACTCCATCGCAAGTCAGCAGGTCGACACCCAGGCGGCCCTGGTAAGCCAGCTTACGGCCAGTATCGCCGCCGATCACGCCGCGCTGGAACAGGCAAAACTGCAACTAAGTTATACGCAAGTCACCGCGCCTATTTCGGGGCGAGTGGGCTTGCGTCAGATCGATGCAGGCAATCTGGTTCAAACATCCGACAGCAACGGATTGGTCGTTATCACTGAAGTCCACCCGATCAGCGTCGTTTTCCCCTTGCCCCAGCAACAACTGCAAGCGGTATTGGCACGACAGAAGACCGGTGAACCCGTCAGCGTAGAAGCTTGGGATGCCGACAACCGCAAGCAATTGGGAGTTGGCAAGCTGGTCAGCCTGGATAATCTGATCGATCCGGCCACCGGCACGATCAAGCTCAAGGCCGAATTTGCCAACGACGACGACCAGCTTTTCCCGAATCAGTTCGTGAACGTGCACCTAACCGTCGATACGCTGAAGCAAGTGGTACTTGCCCCAACCGCGGCAGTACAGCCAGGGGCCAATGGAAGCTTTGTTTTCGTGGTAAATGAAT
Organism: Formivibrio sp.; assembly: GCA_031291275.1. Taxonomy (GTDB): domain Bacteria; phylum Pseudomonadota; class Gammaproteobacteria; order Burkholderiales; family Chitinibacteraceae; genus Formivibrio. The sequence continues at coordinate 30,157 of JARLJJ010000390.1, read as the reverse complement.
CGGCCACGGGCAATACGGTGAGTATGCGCCCCGTACAGACCGGCCCCAGTGATAGTACACAGGTTGCCGTGCTCAAAGGCCTGAAGGTTGGCGAACGCGTCGTGACCGATGGCGTAGATCGCGTACGCGACGGCGCCAGCGTACAGGTGATGGCAAAACCTGACACCCCGTCGCCCGCTGCCGGGAACGGCAGACGAGGCAAGCGTCGCGGCAATGCTTCCGCGCAAGGCAGCGCGCAATGAACCCCTCGCGCCTGTTCATCGAACGGCCGGTTGCGACCGTTCTGTGCATGCTGGCCATCCTGCTGTCCGGCCTGCTGGCCTACCGGCAACTCCCGCTCTCGGCGCTGCCCCAGGTGGATTATCCGACCATCCGCGTCAGTACCCTGTACCCGGGCGCAAGCCCGGATGTGGTGACTTCCACCATTACCGCACCGCTGGAACGCCAGTTCGGACAAATGCCGGGCCTGACACAGATGTGGTCAACCAGCGCCGGAGGCGGCTCCACAATCACGCTGCGTTTTGCATTATCGCTAAGTCTCGACACTGCCGAACAAGAAGTCCAGGCCGCCATCAATGCAGCGGCCAACCTGTTGCCCAAGGATTTGCCGCAACCGCCGGTCTACAGCAAGGTCAACCCGGCCGACGCGCCGGTGCTGACGCTCGCGCTGACCTCTCAAACCCTGCCGCTGACACAGTTGCAGGATCTGGCCGACACGCGCATGGCGCAAAAGATTTCGCAATTGCCGGGCGTGGGGCTCGTCACGCTCAGTGGAGGGCAAAAGCCTGCCGTGCGCCTGCAGGTCAATCCGCGCGCTATCGCAGCCAAAGGCCTGACACTGGATGACGTACGCACGGCCATTGCGGCGCAGAATGTGTTCCAAGCCAAAGGCAGCTTCAATGGGCCGGAGCGGGCCTCGACACTGGATGCCAATGATCAACTGCACTCGGCGGAGGAGTACCGCAACCTGGTCATTGCCTATCGCAATGGTGCGCCGATCCGTCTTGCGGATGTCGCTACAGTGGTGGACGGCGCGGAGAACGTGCGTCTTGCCGCATGGGCCAATGCCGCACCCGGTATCGTCATCAATATCCAGCGCCAGCCTGGTGCCAACGTGATCGAAACGGTGGACCGCATTCAAGCGTTGTTGCCATCCTTGCGCGCGGCCCTACCCGCAGCGGTCGATCTGAAGACATTGACCGACCGAACCGCGACCATTCGCGCTTCCGTCCATGACGTTCAGATGGAGCTGCTATTTGCCGTGGCGCTGGTGATCGCGGTGATTGCACTCTTCCTGCGCAGCCTGCGCGCCACACTCATTCCGGCCGTCGCCGTACCGCTATCGTTGATCGGTACCTTCGGCGTAATGCACCTCGCTGGCTTCTCGATCAACAATCTGACCTTGATGGCGCTGACCATTGCCACTGGCTTTGTCGTCGATGACGCCATCGTGATGATTGAAAATATTTCGCGCTTTGTCGAAGCGGGCGAAACGCCAATGAACGCGGCGTTCAAAGGCGCCAAGCAGATCGGCTTCACGATCATTTCGCTGACCATCTCGTTGATTGCCGTGCTGATTCCACTGCTTTTCATGAGCGATGTCGTCGGCCGGCTGTTCCGCGAATTTGCCATCACGCTAGCCGTCTCCATTCTTATCTCGGCGGTCGTTTCGCTGACGCTTACCCCGATGATGTCCTCCCGCTGGCTGCATGCCCATGACGAACAAACCGAGGGCGCGATTGCACGATACATCGCTCGCGGCTTTGAACGCATCATTGGCGGCTACGACCGGCTGCTGCAGCGTGTACTGGACTATCAGGCGTTCGTCCTTATCATCGCGATCGCCACACTGGGGCTCACCGTGCTGCTTTACGTGCTGGTACCCAAAGGGTTTTTCCCGGAGCAGGACACGGGAGTCGTACAGGCGGTCACCGAAGCCGCGCCGTCAATTTCATTCGCCGCCATGGCGCAGCGCCAGCAGGCGTTGGCCGAAGCCTTGCTGAAAGACCCCGCAGTCGAGAGTCTGTCTTCGCTGATCGGCGTGGATGGCACCAATACCACGCTCAATAGCGGCCGCATGCTCATCAACCTCAAGCCCTTGGCGCAGCGCGAACGCGGCGATCAGGTCATCGCACGGCTGCAAGCGCTGGCCGATCCCGTGCCGGGCATCCGCCTGTACCTGCAACCGATGCAGGATCTCACCATCGAAGACCGCGCCAGCCGTTCGCAATTTCAGTTCACCTTGGACAGTACGCGCAGCGCCGATCTCGCCATCTGGGTCCCCAAACTGATGGATCGCCTGAACAGGCTGCCGCAGTTGCGCGATGCTGCATCTGATCTGCAAAACAATGGTTTGCAAGCCTATGTGGAAATCAACCGCGATGAAGCGGCACGACTGGGCATCTCGATTGCCGCCATCGACAGCGTACTTTACGACGCCTTTGGCCAACGCCTGATTTCAACGATCTTCACCCAGGCCAACCAATATCGTGTGGTGCTGGAAGTCCCACAGCAATTCCAAAGCGGCCTTGACAGTCTCGGCGACATTTCACTCACGACCGCGAATGGAGCCCAGGTTCCCCTGAACGCCGTGGCACGCATCAGCCAACGCAACACTCCTTTGGTCGTCAACCATCTCGACCAGTTCCCCGCAGCAACCGTCTCCTTCAACCTCACGCCGGGCACCTCGCTGGAACAGGCTGTCACCTCCGTGCAGCAGGCCGAACGCGATATTGAGATGCCGGTTTTCATTCATACCAGCTTTGAAGGGGCCACCCAGGCATTTCAGGGCGCACTGTCAAATCAGTTATGGCTGATCCTTGCCGCTGTGGTCACCATGTATATCGTGCTCGGAGTGCTCTACGAGAGCTTCATCCATCCGGTGACCATCCTCTCGACCCTGCCTTCCGCAGGGATTGGCGCATTGCTGGCCTTGCTGCTCAGCCGCAATGACCTCGGCGTGATCGCCATCATCGGCATTGTCCTGCTGATCGGCATCGTCAAGAAAAACGCCATCATGATGATCGATTTCGCCCTCGACGCGCAGCGTCATCAGGGACTGAGTCCGCGCGATGCCATTCACCAGGCCTGCCTGCTGCGCTTCCGTCCGATCCTCATGACAACACTGGCCGCCCTGTTCGGCGCACTACCCTTGTTGCTGGGTCAGGGAATGGGTTCGGAATTGCGTCACCCGCTCGGGCTGACCATGGTCGGCGGCCTGCTCGTCAGTCAGGTACTCACCTTGTTTACCACCCCGGTGATCTACCTTGCCTTCGACAGGCTGGTGCAATATTTTGCCCGCAACAAAAGCGGGACCGTTCTGCAAGAATCGGGAGTACGGCCATGAGCCTTGCCCACCTGTTCATTTCGCGGCCGGTGGCAACAACGCTGCTCACACTCGGCGCATTGTTGGCCGGGGTGATTGCGTTCACGCAATTGCCTGTCGCGCCGCTACCGCAGGTGGATTTCCCGACCATCACCGTGTCGAGCAGCTTGCCCGGCGCCAGCCCCGAGACAATGGCGGCCACCGTGGCGACGCCGCTCGAACGCGCACTCGGCACCATCGCCGGGGTCACCCAAATGACCTCGTCCAGCGCGCTGGGCTCAACGCGCGTGGTGCTGCAGTTCGACCTGTCACGCAATATCGACGATGCCGCTCGCGACGTGCAAGCCGCCATCAATGCCGCCGCAGGCACACTGCCCAGCAGCCTGCCGCGCAACCCAACCTATCGCAAGGTCAACCCGGCAGATCAGCCGATCATGCTGTTGTCGCTGACCTCGGATCGCCACACGCGCGAACAACTTTACGATGCTGCCTCGACCCTGCTCGCGCAGCGCATTGCACAGATTAAAGGTGTCGGTCAGGTGGACATCGGCGGCGGGGCCTCGCCCGCCGTGCGCGTGCGCGTGAATCTGCCGGCGCTCAATCGCACTGGCTTGTCGCTGGAAATGGTGCGGGCCGCCATTGCGGCAGCCAACGCCCACGCGCCCACCGGAAATCTGGATGACGGCAAAAACAGTTGGTTGATCGGGACCAATGACCAGCTCAAAACAGCACAAGCCTATCGCCAACTGGTTTTGCGCTGGCAAAACGGGGCCGCACTTCGGCTTGGCGACATCGCCGACGTTCAGGAGATGCAGCAAGATCTCTACAACCTTGGCCTCACTAATGGCAGACCGGCCGTGCAGTTGCAAGTATTCCGCGAACCGGGCGCCAACATCATCGATACGGTCGAAGCCATCAAGTCCGCCCTGCCCGCACTGCGCGCCACACTGCCGACAGGCATCGATGTGAACGTTGCACTGGAACGCACCACGACCATCCGCGCCTCGCTGCACGAAGTGGAACGTTCACTGATCATCTCGGTGATACTGGTCGTGCTGGTGGTATTCGCCTTCCTGCGCAGTGCGCGCGCAACGTTGATCCCGGCAGTTGCCGTACCGGTATCCCTGGTCGCAACCCTTGCCGGGATGTTTCTGTTTGGCTTTACGCTCGACAACCTCTCGCTGATGGCCCTGACCATCGCCACCGGCTTTGTCGTCGATGATGCGGTGGTCGTGCTGGAAAATTGCACGCGTTATATCGAGCAGGGACTTTCGCCCATGCGCGCCGTCCTCAAGGGTGCACGCGAGGTCAGTTTCACCGTCATTTCGATGAGTGCGTCGCTGGTCGCCGTATTCATCCCGATTCTTGCCATGGGCGGCATCGTCGGGCGTTATTTCCGCGAGTTTTCGGTCACCCTCGCCATCGCAGTACTGGTCTCCATGCTGGTGTCGCTATCCACGACACCCATGATGTGCGCGTATCTGCTTAGGCGCAGCACGCACAGCAAGCAAGGCGATTTGTCGACATCCAAGGGAATCGTCGCATACTGGCATGCCTTGGGACGTTGGTCGGAGCGCAGCATGCAAAGGGTGCATGCCGGCTATGCACGTTCGCTGGACTGGGCATTGGCGCATAGCCGCTTCATGCTTTTTGTCTTCTTCGCCACCATCGCCGCCAACGTATACCTGTATGTGGTCGTGCCCAAGGGGTTCTTTCCGAAAGAAGACATCGGCATGCTGGTCGGCGGCATCCAGGCAGACCAGAGCAGCTCTTTCGAGGCGGTCAGCGGCAAGTTGCGCACTCTGGTCAATATCGTACAGAAGGACCCGGCGGTGGCGAACGTCATGGCCTTCACCGGGGGGGCGCGCGCCAACGGTGGCTTCATGTTCGTGGTACTGAAACCACTCGCCGAACGAGGTGTTTCCGCCGATACCGTGATCAACCGCCTGCGTCCCCAGTTCTTGCGGGTGCCGGGCGCCAGCCTGTTCCTGCAAGCGGCCAGCGACATCCGGGTGGGAGGACGCCAGAGCGATGCAGCCTACCAATACACCTTGCAATCGGATGATCTGGCCCTATTGCGCCAGTGGGAACCGACCATCCGGCAAACGATGGCGCAATTGCCTGAAATTACCGATGTGAATACCGACGCGCTGGACAAAGGTTCGCGCACCACACTCACTGTCGATCGTGATGCAGTGGCGCGGCTGGGGTTGACCATGCAGATGGTCGACGCCACGCTCAACGATGCGTTCGGTCAGCGCCAGGTATCCAATATTTACCAAGAACTGAACCAATACACCGTGGTATTGGAAGCAATGCCACAATACCTGCAATCGCCCCATTCGCTCGATGACATCGTCCTGATCACGCCCAAGGGCGGAACCGTCCCGCTTTCTGCGGTAGCCCACTGGCAGGCCACACGCACGCCATTGTCTGTCAACCACCAGGGCGGCTTCGCGGCTTCGACGGTTTCCTTCAACCTGGCAGACGGCGTCTCTCTTGGCCAAGCCACGCAGGCTATCGGGACGGCCTTGGCACGAGCAGGTGTACCCAGCGGGGTACACGGCAATTTCCAGGGTAATGCGCGCGCGTTTCAGGATTCACTCAACAGCCAACCAATACTGATCCTTGCCGCGTTGCTGACGATTTACATCGTCCTGGGCATTCTCTACGAGAGTGCCGTGCATCCGCTCACCATCCTGTCCACATTGCCGTCGGCCGGTCTTGGCGCCCTGCTCGCCCTGATGCTGTTCCACACCGAATTCAGTGTCATTGCACTCATCGGCGTGATCCTGCTGGTGGGCATTGTAAAGAAGAACGCCATCATGATGATCGACTTTGCCATTCACGCCGAACGCCACGACGGACTGGAACCCCGAGAAGCCATTCGCCGAGCCTGCGCCCAACGCCTGCGCCCGATCCTGATGACTACCTTTGCCGCGCTGCTGGGTGCGCTGCCACTTGCGCTGGGAACCGGCGATGGCGCTGAGTTGCGCCAGCCGCTGGGTATCTCGGTTGTGGGCGGATTGCTGGTGAGCCAGTGGATCACCCTGTACACCACGCCGGTCATCTATCTGACACTGGATAATCTGCGCCTGCGCGTGAAGTGCTGGCGTGAACGCAAATCGCATGGCAAAGCCTTAGCCGTTGCCAGGAGTTCAACATGACAACCACAAATCATCCCACGCAGTACAAAGGCTGGCGGACCCTCGCCCTGCCGACGGCGCTCAGCCTTGTCCTTGCTGCGTGCGCCAGTACGCCTTACACAGCCCCCGCATTCAATATGCCGGCGCAATTCAAGGAAGCCCCTGCCGGTTGGAAGAATGCCGAACCAGCCGATACTGCAACGCGCGGATTGGTATGGCAAAGCTTTGGCGATGCGCAGCTCGATGCACTGATTGCAAAGGTCGACACGGCCAACGAGAACCTGCATGTGGCGGAAGCGCACTGGCGCCAGGCCGCGGCATTGGGCCGGCAGGCGCGTGCGGCGCTGTTTCCGACACTGGGCGCGGGCGCCAGTGATAGCCGTGGCACGACAGGCAGCAGCGCGAAAACAAGCATTGCCAATACCGTCCAGGCCGATTTGAGTGCGAATTGGGAGGTTGATCTGTGGGGGCGCCTGCATAACCTGTCCGACGCGCAAACGGCAACGGCACAGGCCAGCCTCGCCGATGTCGCCAATACGCGCTTGAGCCTCGAAGCAGAACTTGCCAGCGATTATTTCGCGCTGCGCGTGGCAGATGCACAGCAAGCCTTGCTCAACGCGAGCGTGGCCGCTTATGCCGACTCCCTTGCGCTGACGCGCAACCGCTACGCCGCAGGCGTCGCCGCTCAATCGGAGGTCACCCTGGCCGAAACGCAATGGCTCAGTGCGCAGACTCAGGCCGAAGACCTTTCTATCAACCGCGCACAGCTCGAACATGTCATTGCCGTCCTGGTCGGCCAGGCACCCGCTGATTTCTCGCTTCCCGTCGCAAAGCAAGACCATCCTTCTGCGATGTTACCCATGCAGTTGCCGGCCCTACCTGTCAGCCTGCCTTCCAGCCTGTTGGAGCGCCGGCCCGATATCGCCGCCAGCGAACGCCAGGTAGCCGCCGCCAATGCCAGTATCGGTGCAGCACGCGCGGCTCTATTCCCGGCGCTCACCCTATCGGCCGATGGCGGCTACCGCAACACAGGATTGGGCGATCTGTTTGGCATCGCAAATCGCTTCTGGTCGCTCGGTCCGTCCCTGGCCATGACCATTTTCGATGCCGGGGCAAAACAGGCCGGTATCGCCCAGGCACAGGCCAGTTACGATGCCACCGTGGCCAACTACCGGCAAACGGTATTGAACGCCTTGCAAAACGTTGAAGACCAATTGGTTGCACTGCGGGTACTCGGCAACGAAACTGTTCTCCAGGCGCAAGCCACGCGCGCTTCCGCTCAGACAGTTGCATTAACACTCAACCAGTACCGGGCAGGAACGGTGCCCTACCTCAATGTTTTGACCGCGCAGGTAACCGACCAGAACGCGCAACGCAATGCACTGGATATCAAGGGGCGACAGCTCGCCGCGAGCGTGCAATTGATCAAAGCCTTGGGAGGCGGCTGGCAAGTGGATTCCGGGAAGTGATCGCGGTGGCATCAGGCATGGTTACGAAGCCGGGAGACTATCCATGCGCCCGGCAATCTACGGCGCGATACAGTCGACCGCATCGGTCGACCGCATCGGTAATCAGGCTGTCCACGCCCCAGTCGAGTAACTGCAGCGCTCGCTCCGGCTCATTCACCGTATAACAGAGCACGCGAAAACCCGCCGCATGCGCAGCTTCGACAATTTCCCGGGTCAGCACCCGGTGATTGGCATCCAGAGCAGTGCAACCCAAGGCTTGCAGCCGTTGCAGCCAGTCGGCGGGCAAGGTATCGAGCAGCAATGCCCGCGGCAAATCGGGCACGAATTCACGCGCGGCGCCCAGGGCCTCTTCCGAAAACGATGACAGCAGCGGGGGAACTTCAGCCGTGCTCCAGAGATGCTGGGCATCGATGGACACAGCGGCACCGGTGCGCCACTCCCGCCCCGGGGAAGGCTTGATCTCGATGTTGACCGAAAAATGGTTCGCCTGGGTATAACGGGCGATACTGACCAAAGTGGCAATCGGTTCACCGGCATAGGCCGGGCTGTGCCAGCTACCGGCATCCATCTGGGCCAGTTCGCCCAGGGTCAGCGCATCCACGCGGCCATGCCCGTCGGAGGTGCGGTCAAGAATGGCATCGTGCATCAGGATGCTTTTGCCATCGGCAGACAGCTTCACATCGAATTCAAAGGCCTGATAGCCATGGGCAGCCCCCAAGCGGAACGCCGCCAGGGTATTTTCCGGCGCGAGCTTGCCTGCGCCGCGATGGGCGATCAGGCAGGGATAAGGCCAGGGAGGAAGCAGTTTCATATCGGGATCCGCTTTCCACTGGTTGCATCGAACCAGTGCAGGTTATCGGGGGTGGCGCTCAGCGGCAGGCTGTCGCCGCTTTTCACGCGCGAATTGCCCTCAAGTCGCACGATAAGCGCCTGGCCATTGGCCGCGCAATAAGCATAGCAATCGGCACCAAGGTCTTCGACCAGACGAACCTCGGCCTGCAATAACGTTTGCTCTGGCGTGCCGCACAGCAGGTGCTCCGGACGTATCCCCAGCACAGCTTTTTCTGGCAGTGCCGCTGCCGCGCCAAGGTGTCCAATCTCCTGCAGCGCGCCGCCAGCCTGCGTGGGTTCGATACCGATGCGGTCATTTTCCATGCGGCGAACCGGGATCAGATTCATCGGCGGCGAGCCGATAAAACTGGCAACGAAGGTACTGGCTGGCCGGGAATAGACTTCGGCCGGAGTGCCGATCTGCTCGACCTGCCCGGCATTGAGCACCATCATGCGATCCGCCAGCGTCATTGCTTCGACCTGATCGTGCGTCACATACAGACTGGTGGTTTTCAAGCGCTGGTGCAGCAGCTCCAGCTCCAGGCGCATCTGCACGCGCAGTTTGGCATCCAGATTGGAAAGCGGTTCGTCAAACAGGAAAACCTTGGGCTCGCGCACAATGGCCCGCCCCATGGCCACGCGTTGGCGCTGGCCGCCAGAAAGCTGGCGCGGCTTGCGATCGAGCAGCGTTTCCAGTTCCAGGATCTGCGCGGTTTCCTGCACGCGATTTTCAATCCAGGTACGGGAAAGACCGCGAATTTTCAAACCGTAGGACATGTTTTCCCGCACGGACATGTGCGGATACAGCGCGTAATTCTGGAACACCATCGCAATATCGCGCTCGGCAGGTTCTTGTTCATTCACCACGACGCCATCAATGGCGATCTTGCCATCGGTAATGGTTTCCAGCCCGGCCACCATGCGCAGCAAGGTCGATTTACCGCAGCCGGACCGGCCGACGATCACCACGAACTCGCCATCGTGGATATCCATGCTGATGCCATGCACGACCGCTTGATTGCCATACGATTTGCGCACATCACGCAGATTAAGTTTTGCCATATTACGCCTTGTTATTTTTCCGTTTCGACCAAGCCCCTGACGAACCAGCGCTGCATCAGCAGCACGACCAGCGCAGGCGGCACCATGGCCAGCATCACCGTGGCCATGACCAGATTCCAGTCGGTGGCCGCATCGCCGGAACGCGAAATCATCTGCGTGACGCCGACCACAATCGGGGTCAGATTTTTGTCAGTGGTGATCAGCAGGGGCCACAGGTACTGGTTCCAGCCATAGATGAACTGGATCACGAACAGCGCAGCGATCGTGGTACCGGACAGCGGCAGCACGGTGTCCTTGAAAAACCGCAGCGGACCGGCGCCGTCAATACGCGCCGCCTCGGTCAGCTCGTCCGGAATCGTCAGAAAGAACTGGCGGAACAGGAAGGTCGCCGTGGCCGACGCAATGATCGGCACGATCATGCCGGCATGACTGTTGAGCATTCCCAGATCGGACACCACTTTGTAGGTAGGCAGAATCCGCACTTCCACCGGCAGCATCAAAGTGACAAAAATCATCCAGAAACACAGTTTGCGCAGCGGAAAATGGAAATACACCACGGCAAAAGCGGACAGGATCGAGATGCTGATTTTGCCCAGCGCCACGCCCAGCGCCATGATCAGGCTGTTGAGCAGCATCCGGCCAACCGGCGCGGCCGATTCACCCACGCCCTTGAACAGCACGGTGGCGTAGTTATCGAGCAGATGCGATCCGGGCAGCAGGGTCATCGGCACTTGCAGCACTTCCCTGGCATTCAGGGTCGAGGCAATGAAAGTCACATAAACCGGGAAGGCAATGATCACGACGCCCAGCGTCAGGACAATCCAGGTCAAGAGATCCAGCAGGGGGCGGCGTTCAACCATCAGTACTGCACCTTCTTTTCCACGTAACGAAATTGCAGCACGGTCAGCGCGATCACCAGCACCATCAGAATCACCGATTGCGCGGCCGAACCGCCGATATCCAGCCCCTTGAAGCCATCGCGATAAACCTTGAACACCAGGATTTCCGTGGATTGGGATGGGCCGCCCTGAGTCACCGCATCGATGATCGCGAAGGTATCGAAGAAGGCGTAGACCATATTGATCACCAGCAGGAAAAAAGTGGTCGGCGACAACAGCGGGAACACGATGCTCCAGAAACGTTTCCAGGGTCTGGCGCCATCAATGGCCGAGGCCTCGATCAACGATTTGGGAATGCTTTGCAGGCCGGCCAGAAAGAACAGGAAGTTGTAACTGACTTGCTTCCAGGCCGCGATCACGATCACCAGCACCAGCGCTTGTTCGCCATTGAGCAGGTAATTCCAGGCTATGCCCTGATGCTTCAGCCACCAGGCCACGATGCCGATGCTGGGATTGAACAGGAACATCCACAATACGCCGGCCACTGCCGGCGCAATGGCATAGGGCCAGATCAGCAAGGTCTTGAACACGTTGGCGCCGCGCAAGGCGCGATCGGCAAACCAGGCCAGCAACAAGGACGAGGACAAGCCGAGCAGTGCCACGCCAAGGGCAAAAATGGCCGTGGTGCGAAAGGACGCCAGATAGTACGGGTCCGCCATCAACTGCCGAAAATTTTCCAGCCCGACATAGGTTAGCGACAAACCAAAGGCATCTTGCTGGAACAGCGATTGATACAGCGCCTGTCCGGCCGGCAGGAAGAAAAAAATGATCGTAATAATGAGCTGCGGCGCCAGTAAGGCATAAGGCAACCAAGAAGAACGAAAAACAACGCGCTTATCCATGAGCCAATCCAAAACCAGAAATAAAACAGGAGCGCAGACGAAGCGGCTCCAGGCAGCAAACAGAGCGGCGAACATCCGCGCCCTTGCCTGCTTAGTCCCATGCGCCCCACCTGATTTGCCAAAGCGCGAGGTTGGACAGTTTCCCCAGGGAAAGCAGGCAAGCCTGCCTTCCCGACGGGAACAATTACTCCTTGGCCATTTTCTGGAATTTTTCCAGTTGCTCGTTACCGCGTTTCACCGCCGAATCCAGCGCTTCCTTCGGACTCTTCTTGTTCGCCCAGACGGCTTCCAGCTCTTCATCCACGATCGTGCGAATCTGTGGATGGTTGCCCAAACGCACGCCGCGCGACTTATTGGTGGTCTTCACGATCATCTGTTGCACCGAAACATCCGCACCCGGATTTTTCTCGTAGAAACCCGACTTCTTGGTCAACTCGTACGCAGCCATCGTCACCGGCAGGTAGCCGGAGAACTGGTGCCAGTCGGCCTGGATTTCCGGGCGGGAGAGGAAAGTGAAGAACTTGGCGACGCCCTTGTACTCGGCCGGCTTGCGGCCGTTCATCACCCAGAGCGAAGCGCCACCGATAATGGTGTTTTGCGGCGCGCCCTTCACATCCGGGTAATACGGCAGGGTGGAAACGCCGAACTGGAAGTTGGCACTCTTGCGGATGCTGGCCAGCGAGGAAGAAGAACCCATGAACATGGCGCATTCGCCGCTATTGAACTTGGCCTGCGATTCGCTCTTGCGACCGCCATAGCTGAACATGCCGTTTTGCATCATGTGCTGCAGATTAGTGATGTGGCGTACTTGCAGCGGGCCATTGAACAGCAAACGGGTATCGGTGCCGCCAAAACCGTTGTCCTTGCTGGAAAACAACGTGTTATGCCAGGCCGAGAAGCTTTCCAACTGAACCCAGGATTGCCAGTCAGTGGTAAACGCACATTTGTTACCCGAATCTTTGAGTTTTTGCGCATCGGTGAACAGCTCCGGCCAAGTCTTGGGCGGCTTGTTTTCGTCCAGGCCAGCAGCCTTGAATGCGTCCTTGTTGTAAAAGAACACCGTGGTCGAGCTGTTGAACGGGAAGGAGAGCATCTCGCCCTTGGCCGAGGTGTAATACCCGGCAACGGCCGGGATATAGTCCTTGGCATCGAACTTCTCGCCCGCATCTTTCATGACGCTCGCTACCGGCTTGATCGCACCCTTGGCGCTCATCATGGTCGCGGTGCCCACTTCGAACACTTGCAGAATGGCCGGCGCTTGCCCGGCACGGAAAGCGGCGATCCCGGCCGCCAGAGTTTCGTCGTAACTGCCCTTGAATACGGGAACAACCTTGTATTCGGACTGGCCGGCATTGAACTTGTCGGCAATTTCATTGACTTTATCGTTCAGCGGGCCGGTCATGGCATGCCACCACTGGATTTCGGTGACCGCTTGGGCCTGGATAGCGGCCCCGGTCAGGGCCAGGGCTAGAATCAAACGTTTGAGCGACACGGCAGACCTCTCTTCGGACAGGGAAGTCAGCCAATCTAGGCTTGCCGCGTTACAGTCATGTTAACGATTTGTTAGCTAAATATTAATCACCGAGAAACAAGGGAACGACTAAAACCATTCCAGGAAGATTGCCAAGACATGGTTAATTTTTTATGGCTCGTACGCTGTATTGATCTGCGCTGCCACCGTCTCTTCGCGCAAGGCCGGTGCAAAATACTCGATAAACCGATAGGTATAACTGCGCAGAAAACGACCGCGCTGCAAGGCCAAGCGAGTGGTATTGGTCAAGACAAAATCATTTACCCGCAAGCGCGTCAGACCGGTATCGCGATCCGGACTGAAGGCCATTTCTGCAATGATGCCTACACCCAATCCCGTCTCAACATATGTCTTGAGAACGTCTGCATCAATGGCAGAAAGAACGATATCTGGAAATAGGCCGGCTTCGGCAAAACGCTGGTCGATCTTGGCGCGCCCGGTAAAACCTTCGTGGTAGGTCACAATCGGATACTGCGCAATCGCCTCCAGCGTCAGTTCTGTCAATTCGGTGAGCGGGTGGCCTTGCGGCACAATCACGACATGGTGCCAGTCGTAGCATGGGAACGCTATCAGGTCTGGCACATCGACCAGGCTTTCCGTAGCAATGCCGATATCCGCCTTGCCCTCCACGAGTAATTGCACAATCTCTCGTGGGCTGCCTTGGTGCAAAGCCAGATGAACGCGAGGAAAATCCATCCGGAATTGCTTGATCACTTCAGGCAACCTGTAACGGGCCTGCGTATGTGTGGTGGCAATGACCAAATTGCCGGTTTCCTTGCTGGCAAATTGATCGGCTATCCGGCGCAGGTTTTGTGCATCGATCAGCATGCGTTCAACCACACCGATCAACTCTTTGCCCGGCTCAGTCAACCCGAGCAAGCGCTTCCCTCGTCGAACAAAGATTTCAACGCCAAGTTCATCCTCGATGTCCTTGATGTGTTTGCTCACCCCCGGCTGTGAAGTAAACAGCGCATTGGCCACCTCGGTCAGACTATATTCCTGTCGCACGGCTTCACGGATGATGCGCAACTGCTGAAAATTCATGTCCTTGTCCCAACAAAAGGATCAAATACTGAAATCGCCATATACCTGCGCATTTTTGGGTGTCAGGTAAACTTTTTCCCCGACTTGCCATTTTGCTTGCAGGTAATGTTCACGCACCAATTCGACATCAACCGGTTCCGTATCGGGCACATTGACTTCCAGACGCACCGTGGCGCCTTGCAAGCGGATATGGGCTATCTGGCCCGCGATGGCCTGATCAAGCGGCTCGCGGGCAAGCTCAATCTCGTGTGGACGTACATACACCAGTGCCCCCTTCCCTTCCGGCGCGGCAAAGCGTTGCCCAGCCACCTCGGCCCATCCGTCATGCACGCGAGAGTGGAAAAGGTTCACATCACCCAGAAATTGATAAACGAAAGGGCTGGCCGGCGTGTCATAGACCTGCTCCGGCGTACCCACCTGCTCAATCTGTCCCTTGTTCATCACGACAATCCGGTCCGCCACTTCCAGTGCTTCTTCCTGATCGTGAGTCACAAACACCGAGGTGATGTGCATTTCGTCGTGCAGACGGCGCAACCAGCGGCGCAATTCCTTGCGCACCTGGGTATCAAGCGCGCCGAACGGCTCGTCGAGCAGCAATACTTTGGGCTCAACCGCCAAGGCACGCGCCAGGGCAATGCGCTGGCGCTGTCCACCGGATAGCTGGGCCGGATAACGATCGGCCAGCCAGTCGAGCTGCACCAGTTCCAGCAATTCATGTACACGCCGCTTGATCTCGGCATCGGACGGACGCGTTGCTTTCGGGCGCACGCGCAGGCCAAACGCGACGTTTTCAAACACCGTCATGTGGCGAAACAAGGCGTAATGCTGAAACACAAACCCCACCTGGCGTTCGCGCACGTGCGTTTGCGTCGCATCATTGCCATGAAACAGAATCTGTCCGGCATCCGCCGTTTCCAGTCCGGCGATCACGCGCAGCAAGGTGGTCTTGCCGCAGCCGGACGGGCCGAGCAGCGCCAGCAATTCGCCGCTGTTCACTTCCAGGCTGATATCGTTCAATGCCTTGAATGCGCCGAATTGCTTGGTAATACCCTTGATTTCGATGCTCATTTCAATATCCTTTTAAACTTATCCGGCACTTGCAGCACTGCGTGCAATTTCTTCATCGCGCTCTGCTTTCCACTCCACCCACGATTTCAGCGCCAGCGTCACCAGCGCCAGCAAGGCCAGGATCGAGGCACAGGCAAAAGCGCCGACAAAGTTGTACTCGTTGTAGAGAATTTCGACATGCAACGGGATCGTGTTGGTCATGCCACGAATATGGCCCGATACCACGGAAACCGCGCCGAATTCGCCCATCGCCCGCGCATTGGCCAGGATCACGCCGTACAGCAGGCCCCACTTGATGTTGGGTAGGGTCACGCGCATAAAGGTCTGCCAACCCGAAGCGCCAAGTACCAATGCCGCTTGTTCTTCATCCGAGCCTTGTGCCTCCATCAGCGGAATCAACTCGCGCGCCACAAATGGAAAGGTGACAAAGATCGTGGCCAGCACAATGCCCGGCACGGCAAAGATGATCTTGATGTTGTGGACATCGAGCCATGCCCCAAACCAGCCATGTGCTCCGAACAACAGGACATAGATCAGACCGGCCACCACCGGGCTGACCGAGAACGGCAGGTCGATCAAGGTGATCAGCACGCTCTTGCCCTTGAATTCGAACTTGGCGATCGCCCAGGCTGCGGCAACACCAAAGGTCAGATTGAGCGGCACGGCGATCAGCGCGGTAATCAGGGTGAGTTTGACGGCGGAAAGCGCATCCGGCTCGATCAGCGCAGCCAGATACAGCCCCCAGCCTTTGCGCAAGGCTTCGAAAAACACCGAGAACAGCGGGATCAGTAGGAACAGTCCGATAAAGATCAACGCAATGCTGGTCAGCAGCCATTTCACCCAGAACGACTCGTCGGTAATGCCAGGACGACGAATTTTATTGTTGGCCATGATTTATCTGCGCCCCAGTTTTTTTGCTGTCCACCACTGCAACAGATTGATCACCAGCAGCAGTACGAATGACGCGACCAGCATCACCAATGCAATCGCGGTCGCACCCAGGTAATCGAATTGTTCCAGCTTGGCGATGATCAGTAGTGGGGTGATTTCCGAAACCATCGGCATATTGCCGGCGATGAATACCACCGAGCCATACTCACCAATGGCGCGGGCAAACGCGAGCGTGAAACCGGTCAACAGCGCTGGCCATACGGTAGGCAAAATTACTTTGGAAAAAATCTGCAGTCGCGAGGCACCCAAGCTGGAAGCCGCTTCTTCGAGCTCGATTTCCATGTCTTCCAGCACCGGTTGCACCGTGCGCACCACGAAAGGCAAGCTGATAAAAGTCAGTGCCAGCACCACGCCCAGCGGGGTAAATGCCACCTTGATCCCAAGCGGCTCAAGCCATTGGCCGATCCAGCCGTTGGGGGCATACAGCGTGGCGAGTGCGATACCGGCCACGGCGGTCGGCAAGGCAAAGGGCAAGTCGACCATCGCATCGATCAGGCGCTTGCCCGGAAACGAATAGCGCACCAGCACCCAGGCAACCAGCAGGCCGAACACTATATTGATACCGGCCGCGATCAGCGAGGCACCGAAGGTCAAGCGGTACGAAGCGACGACGCGCGGGTTGCTCACCGTCTGCCAGAAATCCGCCCAGGAAAGGCCGGCGGTTTTGAAGATCAGCGCCGAAAGCGGCACCAGTACGATCAAGCCCAAATAGAAGATCGTGTAGCCCAGACTCAAGTTAAAGCCGGGCAAAACACTAGATTTTTTGAACGCCATGGCATTTCCGTATTTTTGTTTTCAGGCGTTAAACCGGGCGAGTTGCAGCTATCGCAACTCGCCCAGCTCAGAGGGATTATTTCTTGGCGTTACTTGCGGCGATCTGGTCGTAGATGGCGCCATCGGCAAAGTGCTTAAGCGTAATCGCCTTCCAGCCCCCCAGGTCATCCACACTAAAGAGCTTGACTGCCGGAAACTGCTTGGCAAATTTGGCTGCCACCGTCTTGTCGCGCGGACGCAGGTAATTTTCAGCGGCGACAGTCTGGCCTTCCGGGCTCCACAAGTACTTCAGATATTCCTCGGCCTGCTTGCGCGTGCCCTTCTTGTCGACCACCTTGTCGACCACCGAAACCGGCAATTCGGCTTCGATCGAAATCGTGGGATAGACCACCTCGAAATTGCCGCGCCCGAATTCGCGCGCGATCATTTCAGCTTCGTTCTCGAACGTGACCAGCACATCGCCGATATTGCGCTGCATGAAAGTCGTCGTTGCGCCACGACCGCCGCTATCGAGCACCGGCACGTTCTTGAACAATGCCGCGACAAAATCACGCGCCTTCTGTTCGTTGCCACCCGGTTGCTTCAGTGCGTAGCCCCAGGCTGCCAGATAGGTATAACGACCATTGCCTGCGGTCTTCGGATTCGGAATCACCACGGCGATGCCGGGTTTGACCAGATCGCTGAAATCCTTGATTCCCTTCGGATTACCCTTGCGCACAATCAATACCTGCAAGCTGGTAAACGGCGCGGAATGGTTGGGCAGACGGCTAGCCCAGTTTTCCGGTAATTGTTTGCCGCGCTGGGCAACGGCATCGATATCGCTGTGCTGATTCATGGTGATCACGTCAGCTTCCAGCCCTTCGATCACCGAACGGGCCTGTGCGGAAGAAGCGCCGTGCGATTGCTGGATGGTAAGTTTTTCACCGGTCTTGCCTTGCCAGTACTTTTGAAATACCGGGTTGTAATCCTTGTAGAAATCACGCATCACATCGTAAGAAGCATTCAACAAAGTGGTATCGGCACGCGCCGGCCCTGTGCTTAACAAAACAGCAGTCAACAGAATGGGCAACAATTTTTTCATGACAATCTCTGGATTATTCTTGAGGATGTCCGGGATTCTCACCCAGTTGTTAATAATCAAAAAAGAATGGTTTGTTTGTTGTTTATAACAATAAGAGATAAAAGAAAGGCCATTCAGTCCGGAAAGAAATTATGTATTTAGTATCGGTCGCCGCCAGTCAAAACGACGCATGCCTCCGGACGACAATTGCAATCAACTCGCTTTCGCGAGCTTGGGTTCACCCAGCCAATAGCCCTGCAGCAAATCCACGCCAGAATCAATCGCCAACTGGCGCTGTGTTTCCGTTTCAATGCCCGCCATCACCACCGTGGTATTCAGTTCGTGCAGCAGATCGATCAGCTTTTCCAATTTCTTGTGCGGACGCGATGAACTTTCGCTGCGCAACAACAGTCGTCGGTCGAGTTTCACCACATCGGGGGCCAATTCCCAGAGGTTATCGAGACGGTTCGGTTGTTGACCGCCAAAATTGTCGATGGCAATGCCATAACCGCGACGGCGGTAGTTGTTCACGGCTTCGCGCAGGCGCGCGTAATCACCTTGTGCCACGTCATCCTCCAGAAACTCCAACGTGACCTGGCTCGGCTCCCAGCTCACCGAATGCAGGATTTCCTCGAACACCACGCCATGCTGTGAAACCTCGCCCAGCAGGCGCGGATGGACATTCAGATAGAGCTGGCCGTGCCCATGCGGCTGGGAGATGAAATTGATCAGATGCAAGGTACGGGCCAGTCGGTCGAAAGCCACCAGCGAGCCTTGAGCAGCGGCAATACGAAAGACCGAGACAGGAGAAATTTTCAGACCATGACTACGCGCCCGCAGCAACGCTTCTTCACCATGAACCTGCCCATCCGGGGTCACAATCGGTTGAAAAACACTGGAGATTTCCAGGCCCAGCGCCCGAGTCACGACACCTCGGAGCGCATCGCTTTCCAGTGCGATACGCGGCCAATCCTGCTGGACGCGTGGCGGAAGGGAATTGTGACAACTTGGACTGGTTACGGACGTGAGGGATGAGGGCGCCGTCAACGACTTGGCGACTACGGGGATGGACTGATCCATGTTGTTGTTCCTTGATGAGCGTTGCATGGCTGATCCGGACCGCGCCCAGACACCGATCCAGTCGGATCATCGAGTAAAAATCACCGGGGCGGGACAACAAAACCTCATGATCTTTCTCCAGGGAAACCTGTCGGCCCCCGAGGCCCGACAGAATTGATGTTGCAGGCTGAATTACTTATTGGGCTGATAAATCTTGTCGAAGGTCCCGCCATCGCTAAAGTGGGTCTTCTGTGCCTTGGCCCAGCCACCAAAGTCTTTATCTACAGTCAGCAGCTTGAGGGCCGGGAACTGCTTGGAGTATTTGGCGGCCACATCCTTGTCGATCGGGCGGTAGTAGTTCTGCGCCGCAATTTCCTGGCCTTCCTTGCTATACAGGTACTGCAGATAAGCTTGCGCCACCTTGCGCGTGCCCTTCTTGTCGACCGTCTTGTCCACAATCGCCACCGGTGGTTCAGCCAGAATCGAGATCGAGGGATAGATCGTATCGAACTTGTCCGGCCCCCATTCCTTGCCAGCAAGTTGTGCTTCGTTTTCCCAAGCCAGCAGTACATCGCCAACACCACGCTCAGCAAACGTTACCGTAGCCCCGCGCGCGCCAGAATCGAGTACCGGGACATTCTTCAAAATCTTGCCGACAAATTCGGCAGCCTTTTGATCATTGCCACCTGGCTGTTTAAGCGCATAACCCCAAGCAGCCAGATAGTTCCAGCGCGCCCCGCCTGAGGTTTTGGGATTGGGGGTAATCACTTTGATATCCGGCCGGATCAAGTCGTTCCAATCCTTGATGCCCTTGGGGTTACCCTTGCGCACCAGGAATACGATGGTCGAGGTATACGGCGAATTGTTATGCGCGAACTGTTTTTGCCAATCCGGTTTGATCTGCTTGCCCACCGCAGAGATTTCATCGATGTCATAAGCCAGCGCCAGCGTCACCACATCGGCCTCCAGGCCATCGATCACGGATCGCGCCTGTTTTCCCGAACCGCCATGCGACTGCCGGATAGTGACATCGTCCCCCGTTTGTTTTTTCCAGTGCGCGGCAAAGGCCTTGTTGAAATCCTGGTACAGCTCGCGCGTTGGATCATACGAAACATTGAGCAGCTCTAGCGGGGAGGAAAAAACACTACTGCTGGCGGCGGCAAGAGTTAAAGTTGCGATGAAAGTTTTGAGTTGCATGGCACTGGCTTCCTGTGTTGTTTAAACGAGGAAGTCAGTGTAACGAGGGGTTTAAATTCCAAAAAGTAATATATTATTGATTACTTATCCAAAATACGTATAAGCAACCAGCAAGTCGTGGATAGGTTTAAGTTTGCTGACAATCCGCCCTGCCGAGTTATTTTTACAGTAAAACTGCCTTGAAACAGTCCAACGCCCTACCAGCGAAGTAACGACGGTCCAATCCAGGCTCCCACCCCGGCCGGGACCAGCATGCCAAGCAAGTACCAGAAACCAATGAAGGGCGCTTCCATTTCAGGGCAGTGAATGCAGTAAATCATGGCGGCAATCGCACCGGAAAGCAGCCCTGCAGCAAAACCGGCAAGGCGTGGCCGCGTGGGGGCGAGCCCCTGCATGGCGTGCATGATGGCGACGAACCCGGGCACGGACAGCATGGCAATCAGCAAGGTGCAGACTTTCCAGGTCTCGCCGAAGAACAGCGCCGAACGCTGCGGTGCTTCCGCGCTCAGCAGGGTATACGCGGCAAATGCCCACATGATCACGACCGGCAAGGCAATCGCGGGCAGCACCTTGCCGAGACGCGCACCGGGCAGGGACAAGCGCAAGACGGCGAACAGACTGGTCCCGACCAGACTGGCCACAAAGCCCAACTTGATCCAGAATTTTGCCAGCAGCACTGCTTCGGCCAAGTCGGGACGGACCCGCAGCAACAGAAGCATCAACAACATCGCGCCGGCCGCCCCCCAAGCCAGCGCAACCGCATAGCGACGTTCAACCACATGCAGATCGATGGGCTCCGCGCCTGTCGCCAACATGCTGATGAGATCATCGGTTTTCATTTAACGCCTCTTATCTTTGCGGCCAACGCTTTCAATCCGCGATGCACGCCGACCTTGATGGCCGACTCCGACATGCCGGTGATCTGTGCGGTTTCTTTCACCGACAAGCCTTCCAGCTTGGTATGCACAATCGACAGCCGCTGCTGATTGGGCAATTCGTCGAGCAATTTATTCAAGTCCCGATGCGCTTCAGCCGCCTGCGCATCGCTGGAGGCAAAAATGTCGGACTCCTCGTCCAGCGGGTCATTGAGCAGATCATGGGCCGAGCGCCGACGCAGCAGATCAACCAGCTTGTAGCGCGCAATCGCCTGCACCCAGGCAGACAAGGGCTGGTCCGGATCATAGGTATGGCGCTGGTTATGCACTGCCAGTAGCGATTCCTGGACCAGATCCTCCACTTCATCCGGCAAGCGGACCAGGCGTTTGCGCAAAAAGCCCCGCAAATGCGCGCTCAATTCCTTCAGAAAGGTCTGGTAGGCCTCGTTCTGCCCGGCCAGCCCGCGCACGAACAAATCCCTGAGGCGATCTTCCTTCGCACGAAAGCCTTCTTCTCTAGTTGTTCGTTGCATGGACGCCTTTGGTTACAGCCGCCAAAAAAAATGATTTATCCGCCCGACGAAAAAAATTCTACCTGCGCGTGTAACCAATCGCCACTTTCCGGCGAACTACCTTGTATACCGAGCACAAACGCCTGAATCCGACGCGCTTGCCGAGATCGAGAAGACGCCGCTCAAACCGTTTCAGACGCGCAGTTTATCCCGCAACGCATCGCGATACCTGGAAGGATGATGATGAACAAGGAAACTACGCCGATTCACCCGCTCTGGCTGCGCCTGACGCACTGGCTCAATGCCGTTGCCGTGGTGATCATGGTCATGAGTGGCTGGCGCATCTACGACGCCTCCCCGTTCTTGCACTTGGTCATTCCCCGCGGCATCACGCTCGGCGGCTGGCTCGGCGGCGCGATTCAATGGCACTTCGCCGCAATGTGGCTGCTCGTTGCCAACGGCTTGATCTACCTCGCGTGCAACTTGATCAGCACGCGGTTTTTCCACCAGTTCTTCCCGCTATCGCCCCGTGCATTCTTTGCCGACCTGCTGGCTGCGCTGAAAGGCAGGTTGTCGCATGCCGACCTGGGCCACTACAACATGGTGCAGCGCGCCGCCTATCTGTTTGTCATCGTCGACCTCCTCCTGCTCGTGCTGTCGGGACTCGTGCTGTGGAAATCGGTGCAATTTCCACTCCTGCGCGAACTGCTCGGTGGCTACGAGTTTGCCCGACGCGTGCATTTCTTCGCCATGTCCGCCCTGGTGGCGTTCGTGGGCATCCATCTGGTGATGGTGGCCCTGGCGCCGCGCACCCTGCTCGCGATGATTCGCGGACACTGAGGAGAAACAACCATGAAAACCCCACGTTGGCTGACCGTCCATGGCGACACGCTGCTCAAGGATGCCCAAAAGGAGATCGGTCGCATCGTTGAACAACCCGCACGTCGCGCTTTCCTGCAGCGCTCCTTGACGCTGGGCGGGCTTTCGATGCTGAGCGGCTGCGTCATCGTCGATGAAAACAGCGCCGAAACCGCATTGAAAAAAATCTCCCAATTCAATGACACGGTACAGGGCTGGCTGTTCGATCCGAATCGCCTGGCACCCACCTATCCGGAATCTACGATCACCCGCCCGTTCCCCTTCAATGCCTTCTATGGCGAAAGTCAGGTCCAGGTGATTGAGGAAGAAGGCTACCGTCTGGAAGTGACGGGCATGGTCGCCGACAAGCATGCCTGGACCCTGGCCGAGCTGCGCGCGATGCCGCAGACCGACCAGGTAACGCGCCATATCTGCGTGGAAGGCTGGAGCGCCATCGGCAAATGGGGCGGTGTGCCGTTCGCCTATTTCCTGCGCCGGATCGGGGCAGACCTGAGCGCCAAGTACGTGGGCTTCAAGTGCGCCGATGACTACTACACCAGCATCGACATGCCGACCGCGCTGCATCCGCAAACGCTGCTGACCCTGACCTACGACGGCCAGACGCTGCCGCCGCGCTACGGCTTCCCGATGAAACTGCGCATGCCGACC
This sequence comes from Formivibrio sp., assembly GCA_031291275.1. Taxonomy (GTDB): domain Bacteria; phylum Pseudomonadota; class Gammaproteobacteria; order Burkholderiales; family Chitinibacteraceae; genus Formivibrio. Next base: position 6,985 of record JARLJJ010000390.1, on the reverse strand, counting down.
AAGCTCGGCTACAAGAATCCCAAGCACATCCAGGCCATTTTCGTCACCAATACCTACCCCGGGGGCTACTGGGAAGACCAGGGGTACAACTGGTTCGGAGGCAGCTGATTTCGCTCAGCCGCCCTGAAAAACGGCATTTTTGCCACTCAACTCTCTCAGTCAAGGAAACCATCATGAACAAATTTGCCGCAACACTGCTGTCTTCCTGCATTGCCTTCGCCGCCGCCGGTGCCTTCGCCGACGACATGATGAAGAAGGATGATATGTCCAAGCCTGCCATGGAACAGGATGGCATGAAGAAAGATGCCATGGGCAAGGACGATATGGCGAAAGACGCCATGAAAAAGAAACCGGTCGCCAAAAGCGCCATGAAGAAAGACGCAATGAAGAAGGATTCCATGGCCAAAGACAGCATGAAAAAGAAGCCGATGGCAGATGACGCCATGGGCAAGGATGAAATGAAGAAGTAAGCGCTTCAGCGCGGGAGCCGGCAAGCCAGTATCCGATACGCGGGTGCCTTGCACTGTTGGCTCCGCCCGTTTCGGCTGCGCGCGCCGGCCCCGTGCCTGGCGGCGCGTTGCCCGGGCACAATCCGGGTAACCATCAGGAGAGAATCATCATGTTCGGTTTTTCTAGCAGCACGAAGGCCATCCTGCCTGCGCTGGCGGCTATGGCACTGGCTCTCGGGATGCCGGCCCGGGCGGACTCGGCCCCGCTGACCGCCCCGACCAGCGCTTTGCAAACGGCCGTACTGGCCGGTGGCTGTTTCTGGGGCGTGGATGCCGTATTCAAGCACGTCAAGGGCGTGACCGAAGTCGTATCCGGCTATGCCGGCGGCGGCGCCGGTACGGCGCATTACGATCAGGTCAGCGAGGGCGATACCGGACACGCCGAAGCCGTGCGCATCCGTTTCAACCCGGCGCAGGTTTCTTACCAGCAATTGCTGCAGGTGTTTTTCAGCGTTGCGCACGACCCCACCCAGTTGAACCGCCAGGGTCCGGATGTCGGCAGCCAATACCGCTCGGCGATTTTCTACACCAGCGCGGAACAGCAAAAAACTGCGCAGGCTTATATCCAGCAACTTGGCACTGCGCACACGTTTGCCAAGCCGATCGTGACGCAAGTGGTGCCGCTGCAAGCGTTCTATCCTGCCGAAGCGTATCACCAGAACTACCTGGCCCTGCATCCGACCCAACCGTATATTGTCATCAACGATCTGCCCAAGCTGGCGAATTTGCGCAAACAGTTTCCGACCCTGACCCAGTAAAGGCATCGGCTCCGGGAAGAGCCTCCGCTTGCAGCGTGCAGCTTAGCCTGTACGCTGCGGCACCGCGCCTCAGGGCAAGGCACACAGCGATTTTGCCGCGCGAATCTTATTCGACCAGCACGTTCGAATGGACCAGGATTTCAACCAGGCGCTGCTTGAGCGCCGCATCCGGCACCGTGGCCGGCGCCACGACGGCGGGGGAGATATCCGACCCGGTCAGCCGGATCGCTTCCTTGATCAGACCGGAAAAAGGCGTATCGGTCGAATAGATCTTGGACAACGCGGCCAGTCGGCGCAGCAATACCTGCACAGCGGCAAGATCGCCTTGCAGGAATGCCCGGTAGATGCCGCAGGTAATCTCGGGTGCGAAATTGGACGTGGCCGGAATCACGCCGTCCCCGCCCAGCAACAGCGTATCGAGCATGTATTCGTCGAAACCGCAGAACACCAGGAAATCGGGACGGACGCCTTTGACTTCGAGAATGATGCGGCGGATATGGCTCATGCAGTCCACGGTATCCTTGATCCCGACGATATTGGGGCAATCCTGCGCCAGGCGCAGCACCAACTCGACCGACAGATCCTGTCCGGTCAGCGCCGGGAAGTTGTACAGCAGCACCGGCAAATGGACGGCCTCGGCGATCCGGCAGTAATGCGTGTAAATGCGCTCCTGCGTCAGCAAGGCATAGTAGGGATTGACGACCATCACGGCATCCGCGCCGATGGCGCAGGCATGCTCGCTGAGTTCGATCACTTCATCCGTGGCGCAGGCCGCCGTGCCGATGATGACCGGACGGCGCCCGCCGACACGCGCCACGCAGAACTCGGCCACCTGTTTGCGCACCGCCATCGACAGATTGGCAAACTCCCCGGCACTACCCAGAAACAGGAAGCCGTTCACTTCCGTTGCCAGCAGACGGTCGATCAGAACGCCCATGCCCTGCGGATCAAAGCTGCCGTCCTCGTTCAGGATCGTCGGAACCGGCGGAATGACGCCGCGCAATGCAGATATATCCATGCTGATCTCCTTTTATTAATTCCATGTATGGAATACAGTTTCCGTATGGGAAAAAGTATAAAGAGGCTATTTGGCAATGACAAGGTGATGCTGCATAAATAAATCGCCCAGCTTGCAAGCGCAGCCGTCTCTAAGGTGCGATGCGGCTAAAACCGACTTCCACACCAGAAATCCTGTTTCCATGAAACGATCCCTATAATGTTCAGCATCGGAACGCTGACAAGCCGGCATCCCACCAACACGTTTCTTGAGAATAAATGTGAACGCATCCCCGAAAAAATCACCCACCGCTTCCGGCAACGCAGTCCCGCAGGACACAACGAAATCCGTCGCGCCGGCACTGACCAAAGGTTTCGCGATTCTGGATCTGGTCGCGCAAGAGCCTGGCTTGAACTTCGCCGCGATCAAAACCAGATTGGGAATGCCCAACAGCAGTTGCCACCACCTGATCACCACGCTCTGCCAGTTGGGCGCTCTGCAAATACAGCCCAATCGTGGCTATGTGCTGGGCTTGCGCTTGTTTGAACTGGGAACCATTGCAGCAAGCCAGCGTCGCCTGGGTGAGTTTGCCCTGCCCTCGCTTAAGCAATTAGCACAACAAACCCAACTGACATGCCATCTTGGGGTCATGGAAGGGAGCGAAGCGGTTTATCTGCTCAAGGTTGAGGGCAGTCATGAGATTCGCGTCAATACCTGGGAAGGCAAGCGATTGTCCTTGCACAGTTCGTCCTTGGGTAAGGTCTTACTGGCTTGGTTGCCGGAAGCAGAGTTGGAAGAAAAATTGAAAGAGGTGATCTGGGAAAAGAAAACCACCAATACGATTACCGGCCCGGAAGTATTTCGGGCTCATTTGGCGCAAGTACGCAAGCGGGGATGGGCATTTGACGATGAAGAAGATATTGCCAACCTCCGGTGCGTTGCCGCGCCGGTGGTCGATGCCGAAGGAAAAGTGATCGCTGCGATTAGCGCCGTTGGCACCATCCTGAATATTGCCAAAGATCGGTTTGAGCTGCTTGCCGAGCAAGTCTGTCAGACTGCCGGGAATATTTCACATGATCTGGGATATAAGGCTATCCGTTGAAAATCCCACAGGAACCGGCACGGAAAAAGCTTTGCACCTGGCCGCAGGGTGCCTCGAACATATGCTTTTCGAGGCACTCTTTAATCGGGCAGGAAGTTAAACGCGTCCATCCCCGCCGCACAACACGGTAGAGCTCATGCCGATTTCAAACGCCTAGAAATGCGCGGTAAACGGTAGCGAATTCTTCCGCCCGCAGTGCGGCAGAGCCGATCAAGCCTCCATCGACATTGTCGATGGCTGCGATTTCCCTGGCGTTGCCTGCGGCCAGACTCCCGCCGTACAGGATGGGCGTGCTTGCAGCGAATTTGGCATCTTTGGCGATCAGGCAGGATCGCAAGAAGCCATGAACTTCTGCGATGGTTTCCGGCGTGGCAGATACGCCGGTGCCGATAGCCCAGCGTGGTTCATAGGCAATGATGCATGAATCAGCGGCGGTATCGAGTAGTTGGAATACGGCATCCAACTGGCGGGCAAGAATGGTTTGCGTTTGTTGCGATTCACGTTCAGCGCGCGTTTCGCCAACACAGATGACCGGGACCAGCCCGACATCCAGAGCAGCACGGACCTTGCGCGCAATCAGCTCATCGTCTTCGTGCTGATAGGCCCGGCATTCCGAATGCCCGATCAATACGAGCTGCGCACTGCACTCCCTCAACATCGCGCCCGCCACGTCACCGGTATAGGCGCCGCGAACATTGGCCGACAAATTTTGCGCCCCCAGTGCAATGCCGGACCCCTCCAGCAAACCAGCAACCTGAACAAGGTAAGGAAATGGCGGACAAACTGCCATGCCCACCCGATCGTCCAGCGTGGGGATAAGGGCACGGATATTCGCAATCAACTCATAATTGGCGGCCAGCGTGCCATGCATTTTCCAGTTGCCGATTACCCATTTCGTCGCCTGTTCCATTACCGCTCCTGAACAAATAAAGTCCGGCTCATCCCATATCGTGGCCGGCATCACGGACAAGGTTCCTGCTCACGCAACGGATTGCGTGAGCAGGCCAAAAGATCAGTTCGCCAGCAACTGGGTAGCAATCACGCCAATGGCCGTCGCGCCCGCATCGGGGGAATTGATGCTGCGCTCGCCCACGTAACTGGCCCGCCCCTTGGAGGCAACGATCAGTTTGGTGCTTTCTGCTCCAGCCACTGCGGCCTGCGCCGCATTGTTCAGTGCCGCGAGCAGCGGCAGACCTTGCGCACCACCGGCTTTAAGCGCTTCGACCGCCGGGATCAGCGCGTCGAGCAAGGTCTTGTCGCCAAGTTGGGCACCACCGCGTTTCTGGATGGCATCGACCGCAGCCTGCAACATCTCGCCCAGTTCAACGAGGCTCAGCGTGGCTTTGTCTTGTGCGCTCTTGCCCATGCCGCGGAAGGCCGAGCCCCAGATCGGCCCGGAAGCGCCACCGCAGTGCTCGGTGATAACCATGCCGCAGGATTTCAGGAAAGCGCCGATATCGCCGGTTTCCAGCTCGGCCCATTGCGCCTGGATCTGCTTGAAGCCCTTGGCCAGCGACATGCCGAAATCGCCGTCGCCGGCAACCGAATCGAGTTCGCAGAACGGCACTTCGTTCTCGATGATGATGTCGCACATGGCTGCCACCGTGTGCATGACCTGTTCTTTGCTAATGATTTCCATGCTTGTTCCTTAAGGTTCTGTTGACACTAGATTAGTTATTACGCAAGCCCGCCAACTTGACGAGGCGCGAAGCCAAGCGAAAGCAAGACTGGAGTCTTGCGAGCATTGGCGACAAAGCATTCGGCAAGAATGGCGGGCTTGCCCTCCGGGCGGATGGGTCTTTTGTCCCATGACTGCGTTATTCGCCGCTTGTGGTACTCGTACCACGGCGCGTCAAATGCCTTGTCCTGGAACAAAATACCCATCCGCGTAAAAATTAATCTAGCGTCAACAGAACCTAACCTTCAGTGCCGGCGTATCGGCCGGCGCATCGAGCAATGTCTTGAGTTCGTCATCCAGGCGCAGCAGCGTGACCGACGCGCCGGCCATGTCGATCGAGGTCATGTAGTTGCCCACCATGGTGCGATGAACCTTCAACGCCCGAGCGTCCAGCTCCTGATTGACCGCCAGATTGAACAGATACAGCTCATGCAGCGGCGTGGCACCGAAACCATTGATCAGCAGTGCCACTTCGTCGCCGGCGACGAAAGGCAGATCCGTGGCAATGGCTTCGACCAAGCGGTAGGCCAGATCAGTTGCACTGGTCAGTTTTTCGCGCGCAATGCCCGGCTCGCCATGAATGCCCACACCAAACTCGATCTCGTCTTCTGCCAGCGTAAAGGTTGGGGAACCCTTGGCTGGCACGGTGCAGGAGGTCAGGGCAAAGCCCATGCTGCGCACATTGGCGATCACTTTTTCGGCCACGGCGGTGACTCCTGCCAGATCGCGACCTTCTTCTGCTGCGGCACCGGCAATCTTGTGCACGAGGATCGTTCCAGCCACGCCGCGCCGGCCAACGGTGAAGAGACTGTCCTTCACCGCAACGTCATCATTCACATAGACCCGCGCCACCTTGATGCCGTCGTCTTCTTCGGCCATTTCTGCGGCGGCATCGAAGTTCATGCAGTCGCCGGAGTAATTCTTGACGATCAGCAGCGTGCCCGGCTCGGATTGGGTCTGCAGAATCGCGTTGTAGACCTGAATGGTCGAGGGCGAAGCAAATACGTCGCCGCACACCGCAGCATCAAGCATGCCCTTGCCGACAAAACCAGCATGCGCCGGCTCATGACCGCTGCCGCCGCCCGAAATCAGGCTGACCTTCTGCTTGTTCGGCTGCTTGCGCGTGATGATTTTGTGCTTGGCATTGAAGGCCAGGTGCTCAGGATGCGCCTTGACCATGCCTTCGCACATCTCGACCACGAGCGTTTCGGGCGTATTGATGATCTTTTTCATCAGTGGGCTCCCAGCTTGTCGGCAGCGAAGATCGCGCCACAGACCATCTGCGCGGTCACTTCGAACGGCATGTTGTGGATGGTTTCGCCTGCGGCGGTGGCACCGACGGCAACCTTCATGATCTTCTCGGCGGTGACTTCCTTGACGCCGAGATCGGCGAGGCAGGTCGGCAGGCCGACGGACTGGCAGTACTTGATCGTGCGTTCGAGCTCTTCTTGCGGCGCGTTTTCCAGCACGAGCTGGACGATGACGCCGAAGGCGACCTTTTCGCCGTGGAAGAACTTGTGCGTTTCTTCCAGCACGGTCAGCCCGTTGTGGATCGAGTGGCAGGCGGCAAGGCCCGAGCTTTCGAAGCCGAGGCCGGAGAGCAGGATGTTGGCTTCGACGATGTTCTCCAACGCCATGGTCACCACGCCAGCTTCACAGGCAGCCTTGGCCTTGAGCGAGTCCTCGAACAGGGTTTCGTAGCACAGCTTGGCGATGGCGTTGGCCGCCAGCGTGCTGTTGCCGTGCGAAGCGTTCTTGGCAAACGACTTGGCGCAGGCGCGGGCTTCGATCCAGGTTGAAAGCGCATCGCCCATGCCGGCGACGAGGAAACGCACCGGGGCGCGGGCGATGATGCCGGTATCGACCAGCACCAGGTTCGGATTATTGCGGAAGAAGAAATATTCTTCGAATTCGCCGCTTTCGGTGTAGATCACGGCCAGC
>JARLJJ010000389.1 GCA_031291275.1 Formivibrio sp. | reverse complement strand
GTCCCTCTCCCTCAAACCCAGGATGTTGGAAACAGTTTGGGCGCAACGAACAGTACATCAAGCGATCTCGGCGTTAAGGTGATTGCCGGCTACAGCGTTCGTGGCGTTCAGCGAACGACGACCATCCCCGCCAATTCAGCACTTGGAAATACTTCTCCAATCACAAAAACGATCCAGGTGTGGAGATCCTCCGATCTCCGGCTTCCCCTGGTCACTGTCATCACCGATCCACTCGGCGGCACCACGACTTCGCAATACGAAAACATCTCAACCGCAACCCCGCCGGACAGTAGCCTCTTCACGGTCCCGGCCGGATACAAAACTGTACCGGCTCCGCAGTCGCGCGTTATCGCTTTGCAAACGAACTGAGGAGCTGTTCGTCCAAGCAGTTTGGAGGAGCCAAAAGGTATGAGGGTATCCCGGATACAACTCTCCACGCCCATCCTGGCCGCCGCACTGATGCTTGCCCTGCATCCGTGCGGCGCTCAGACAAGCACCGGCTGCCCTCTGAAGATCCGTCATATCAATTGGCAGGCAGCCAGTTCCGGATTTTCTCCCTACAAAGTTAAGGGTGTGGCCTTGCATCTCCAGTACATGAACGTCTCCGACGAAGAGATAAAAGAAGTGGTCTTCGATGCCTCAACGTCCTATAGAGAATATGGCGCGATGGGCCAAAGCATGGTGGACAACTCGAATAAGGCACCGATTACATCGACAGCGCCGCCGGGAAAATGGAAAAAGGCCGAAATAGATGTTGGCCTGAGCGAGCCGGGGCGAACAAGATTGAGAGTTGCTGAAGTGACTTTCTCCAGCGGACGCCGCTGGGTGAATTCAACTCCTGACGAGTGTGAATGGACGATCGCGCCATAACAGACCGCGGCGCTCTAAGGCAGCGAACGTGATGTCATCCCCATCTGGCACCCCGTCGCATAGCCACCCGCCTCTTCTCCATGCGATTTGCCGGCGTGCTCCGGGGTTTCAGGTGCCTGACTGACTTGCTGGAACGATGGCAGTTCTGGTCAGCCTTCGTCAATTGGGACGCCGATTACGCATTCCCGTCCTGCGGGTTTTTATCAGAGAACGCTGCCGACAAGCTGGTACCGATCTGGACACCGGCGATGCGCTACCTGTACCATGACGAACTAAAAGAGTGGGGATGACAGTCATGTTCACTTCACATCACCACCACGGCGACCAGTGGGATTCATGAAAGCACCAATTCACGACAAGGAGCATTCGATCTCGCCCCCCCCTTTTGCGCGAAGGGAATTCCTGACAGCCGTTTTAGGGTTCCTTCCCTCTGCCTTTCCCGGCATCCGGACACTCGGGTTGCAGGTTCCATCTGTTGCTGGCAAACCGGTTGAGCAGCCGGTGCCCGCAGGCCAACCCACCGTCAAGTCCAAGGCAGTTCCTGGGACTCGAGGCCACATTGCGTTTGAGGATCTGATTGAGACATCCGGCATCCGGTTTCAACTGAAAAACAGCGTCAGCCCCCAGCGATACTCCATCGAAACGATGTTGGGCGGCGTAGCTGTATTCGACTACAACAACGGCGGCCTCCTGGACATCTTTTTTACCAACGGTGCGGCCATTCCGTCACTTGATAAATCCGATCCAAGTTTTTACAACCGCCTCTACCGCAACAACGGCGATGGAACCTTTACCGATGTCACCGACCAGGCTGGTGTAAAGGGCATCGGCTATTCAATGGGGGTTGCGGCCGGAGACTTCGATAACGACGGCTATGTCGATCTCTATATCGTCGGCGTCAACCGGAACCAACTCCTGCGCAACAATGGTGATGGAACCTTCACGGACGTTACGGAAAAGGCTGGCGTCGCCGGCGTTGTTCCCGGCCTGGGCAAGCCATGGTCCGTCGCCGCCGGCTGGTTCGACTATAACAACGACGGACTACTGGATCTACTGGTCATCAACTACCTGGACTACAACATTGCGGACTGCAAGCTCTGTTCGATCGATGGCTTCCCCACGTACTGTGCTCCGGGGAATTTCAAAGGAACGCCGAATATCCTCTACCGGAATAACGGCGATGGAACGTTTACCGATATATCTGCCTCCTCACATATTGGCCAATATATCGGCAAGGGAATGGGCTTGGCCTTTGCCGATTACGATAACGATGGCTTTACCGATGTTTTCATTTCCAACGATACGCTCCCCAATTTTCTGTTGCATAACAACGGAGATGGCACCTTCAAAGATGTCGCCCTAGAATATGGCGTCGCATACACCCCTGACGGAGGCGTGGTGGCAGGCATGGGCGCTGATTTCCGCGACCTTAACAATGATGGGCTTCCGGATATCTTCCACACGGCGATGGTCGGCAACACGTTCCCTCTATATAAGAATGCCGGAGACCATTTTGACGATGTCACTGAAGCCTCCGGGATCGCCGCAATCAGCCGGCGACTAACCGGATATGGCACTGGCGCGTTCGACTTTGATAATGATGGGTACAAGGACCTCTTTATCGCCAACGGCGCGATTCTCGATAACGAAATGGAAGTCCTTCACAGGCCAACGTTCCTTCCCAACAGTCTCTTTCGGAACAACGGAGGGTTGACCTTTACAGATGTAAGTTCAACATCAGGTGCTAGCTTCCTGAGTCCGAAGGTCCATAGAGGAGCCGCTTTTGGCAGTTTCAACAACGATGGCAAGATCGATATTGTGGTGACTGCGGTGAACGATAAGCCGCAACTGCTTATGAATCGGACGACAAATAGCAATCACTGGATCATCCTGAAGCTTGTAGGAACCAAGGACAATCGCGATGGTCTGGGGACGAAGGTGAAGATCACGACCGCAGAAGGCGTGCAGTACAACCAAGCTACGACTGCCGTAGGTTACAGCTCATCGAGCGATAAGCGAGTTCATTTTGGTTTGGGCCATGCATCTGTGATCGACAAGATCGAACTCTCTTGGCCTACCGGCGTGAAGCAGGTCTTGACGAACGTAAAGGCGGATCAGGTTCTCACTATAGTTGAAGGGCGCTAGGTAGCCGCTTGGATCGGTTCTTCGACTTTCATAATTTGATCGGCCGCAGGGTGATCAATTCGTTGCACAATCCCGCTCGGCCAACGAATCTCCACATGATCGATCCTGGTCTCGTTTCCGAGACCAAAATGCGTGCGGCGGTCGCTCGATGACATGAACCCAACGCTCGTTGAGACATGATTGTAGAGAGCGCGCCCTGAGGCAGTTACGACCTTGATCCGCGCGCCAATTCCATCGCGATTGCTCTTGTATCCCCGCAGATCGAACAGAATCCAATGATTTCGAACCAAGGCATTGTTCATCAGAATGAGGGGACGCTCTCCCAGAGATGTGACAACCAAATCCATGAATCCATCGTTGTTCAAATCGACAAAGGCTGCCCCGCGCTGATAACCGGCAAACAGAAAGTCCGGCCCCATCTGGTCGGTGACATCTTCCAGCGTCTTGCCGTCGACATTCCGGAACATCGTATCGTGCTGCCTAGAGGCAAGGGTCAGATTATCGACATCCCCGTTGGCTGAATAGATGTCCTTCCAGCCGTCGTTGTTGAAGTCGATAAAGCCGATGCTCCATCCCGACAGGTTTCGCGAGAGCGGCCCAAGCCGGGAGGTCCATGTGACGTCGCTGAAGGATTTGCCGCCCTCATTCTTAAGCAAGCCGTAAACCTGCCCGGCGAGATCGTTATAAACAATGTCCACCCATCCATCGTTATCGAAGTCCTTGGCATCGGATCCCATGCCGGAAACGCTGTCTCCCTGTGGGTTATAGGCCACGCCATATTCCAGGCCACTCTCCCTGAAGGTTCCATTTCCCTGGTTGATAAAGAGGAAGTTGGGCTCAGTGTCGTTGGCGATGAAAATATCCATGAGCCCGTTTCCGTTGAAGTCTGCGATGGAGATGCCCATTCCCTTGCCAAACGCCTTGCCAATTCCGCTTGCCTCTGTGACGTCTTCAAAACGACCGTGGCCGAGGTTGCGATACAGCCGCGACGCGACGCTCTTGTAAACGGTTGGACTGCAGTACTCCTCGTGGCCGGCATCCATGAAGCATTGCTTGTCGGTTTTGGGATTCCATACGGTGTAGTTGGTCACGACGAGGTCAAGCAGGCCGTCGTTGTCGTAGTCAAACCAGGCTGCACCTACGCTCAGTACATTCTCAGGCTTGTGGTCGAGCCCGGAGCCGGCAGAGACATCAGTGAAAGTGCCGTCGCCGTTGTTGTGGTAAAGAGCGTTGCTCCCGGCATTGCAGATGAAGATGTCCTGTTTCCCGTCGTTGTCGTAGTCGGCCACAGCCACCCCAAAGCAGAAGCCGAGGCTCTCGCCGTCCAAGCCTGCTTTGGCGGTTACATCGGTAAAGGTTCCGTCGCCGTTGTTGTGCAGCAGGCAGTTGTAATAGGAAGGCGTAGTCTTCTTCAGCTCCGGCAGCTTGGCGCCATTGGTGAAAAACAGGTCCATCCTGCCATCGTTGTCATAGTCGATGGCCGCAACACCGCCGCACATCGGCTGCGGGAAATACTTTCGGCCAGTGAAATCGTTGTTAGTTCGGTATGAGAAGGATGAACGACCGGCGATATCTGTGAACCAACCCGATGAACGGCTGGGAGGCGCTTGAGCCAAATGCGCCTTCTCGAGAACGTCGCTTGCAGGCTTTGGCGCTTGAGATTGCGAACCCGATTGCGCAACCAGTCCGAGGGGAAATGCTCGGCGTATCCCAAGCAATGGAATACTGGAGGCAATCGCGGCTATGAGAGATCTGCGAGAAAAGGTGGCCATGTGCGCGAAGTCGGTGGCTCATGCTGGCACGGGTTGCAGCAAAGCCGCAAATATCCTTATAACAGGCTGAGGTGTGAGGCGTTCTTGTGCAAGTCCAAACTAGACAAGAGTGTATGACAAGTCCATCAATTCTCCGCCGGTAGGAGGTTGTCCGGCAGGGCAATCGCATTTGAAAGAGCTTGGGTTGGGATTTGGAACAAAGCAGCTTGCGAGGCACAGAAAATGCCGAGAATGAGACCACTGGCGGCTCGAAATGTTGCAGGGGCTAAAGCCCGGCTTCATTTGGTGAGCATTTTGCGGCGCGACTGAAGTCATGCCCTGTTACAAAGCTCGTTTCGATGGGGCCTTTGCGGCAGCCTGAGACGTTTGCCGGCCATGAAAGTTCAAATGCGATTGCCCTGGGTTGTCCGGACCCGATTGTGCGTTTGGCTCGGCTGACTGGAGGAGTATTTGTGGTCTGTAAAACAACATCTGCAAGACGCCGCGAAGGCGGGATCATGAATCAGGCCAACTTTTTGCAGTCTCGAGGATACGGCTGCACAAGGGCGGAACGGGATGGAGTTCCGGGGCGACCAAGTGGCATTCATGAGTCAAACGGAACGACCTCTTTTTGGTCTGCCCGGTTTCCAAATACTGCAAAAGATCGTGTTCAGCACCCGCGCGGCAACAAGGGCAGCCCTGCTGAAACGGATTGTGTGGTTGGCAAGAGCATATTAAGTATTGATTCTAACCATGTTATAACCATCGTAAAAACCTCGGGAGGCAGTCTGGAAAGCCTCAGGAACAAATCGGGAAACCTACGAGACAGATGTATAGAAGCCACTCTAAAGTTGGCCCGCATTCTGAATATCGAATCGCAACCGTTTGGAATGTTGCACTTGAAAAGAGCTGATTCTTTGGAGGATACGCAATGAAGTTGTTCCCGTTTCCAGCGAAGAGATTCGCGACACGATTTCTGATGGCGAGCCTTTTGGTCGGTCTTCTATCGACGACGGCCGTCCACGCCCAGAACCAGGCAGCGCAGGTGTCAGGCCAAATCACTGATCCTTCCGGTGCCGTGATCCCTAACGCGGGAGTTGAGATCCTGAACAAAGACACCGGGGTCAGTCGCCAGACTGTATCAAACAGTGAGGGCTACTACGTGCTACCGCTCTTGCAGCCTGGGAACTACAGGATCAAGTTGACGGCCAAGGGATTTGAGGCAGTAGTGCGCGAAGGCGTGGTACTGGCAGTTGCCCAGAATGCCAAAATCGATTTCGCCCTGAGCTTGGGAGCCGCATCCCAGACGGTGAGCGTCAACGGCGATGCTTCTCAGATAAACCAGGAGAGTCCGCAATTGGAGACGGGGATTCCGCCTTCAACCCTGGCGAGCCTGCCCCTTATCGTAGCGGGTGGGCCTCGGAACATGAGCGGCCTTATAACGCTAATTCCCGGCGTATCCTCGCCAACCAATACCCCGACGTCCGCGCATATGAATGGCGGATTGGCGTTCGAGCAGGAAACCATTCTGGATGGTGTAGGCATCGCGTATGCCACCGGCGGCAGTGGCATGTTCAATCTCAGCACCGACTTTCCCCAAAGCCCTGACATGATCCGCGAGATCAACGTCCTAACCGGAAACTACGCGCCGGAATATGGAAACAGCGCCGCCGCGAGCATCATTCTTGAGACGAAATCGGGGACGGACCAGTTTCACGGTGTCGCTTTCGATTACCTCCGCAACACCGTGCTGAATGCAGCCCAGTATGGATCTGGCGGTGTTCGGCCACCGGATATCGAAAACGAGTTTGGCGGGTCGATTGGCGGCCCGGTGAAAATTCCAATGATCCAGACCGCCAAGAGCAAGCCATTCTTTTTCGCCATTTGGGAGGGATACCGTTCCGCGGGCAATCCGACCCGGCCGGTCGTCTCGATCCCGTCGGTCAAGGAAAGAACCGGCGACTTCACGGATTGGAAGGACTCGAACGGCAATCTGATTCCTATTTACGACCCTGCAACGACCGCCATCGTCAATGGAAAGGTTGTTCGTCAGCAGTTCATGGGCTGCAACGGAAGCACTCCGAACCTAATCTGTCCGACAGATCCCAGGATACAGAATTCGCTGGCGCAGAAGTGGTTTCAATTCCTTCCTACCCCGACCTCAAGCGGAGCGCTGAACAATTACGCTGCTCCCCATCCCCCTTCAACAATCTATTCCAACAGAGACACATTCGACTCGCGTGTGGACGAGTACTATGGCGAAAAGGACCACTTCAGTGGTTCCTATTATCGGATGAGCTATGTAGGCGGAGTTTCGACATTGCTGCCGGCACAGCTATCGACAGAAGTGGCTTGCGATGGCCAATGCTTCAACACGATGGTCCGACTTAATGAGGACCATATCTTTGGACCCACGCTTCTCAACCACTTTGCTTATGGCCTTACCAGGGCGGGCAACAACACAGAAGTCTTCCCAAACCAGCAGTACGCTTCTTCCTTTCCTCAAATACCGGGCGTGCCGTACCCGAAATACACCGCCAGAATGAACTTCAGCAACGGTTTTACACCGTTTGATGGCTCCAATGGCTCTACTGGGTGGAGCAATATCAACATCTGGAATGACACCTTGGAATGGAGCCATAGCGCTCACGTCTTCAAGTTCGGGGGCGAGTATCGCCGCATAGCGGTCAATGAGAGCGGTGGCGGCACGCCGGGTGGAGCATTCAGCTTTGCTACCGGAGAAACTGGCATCGCAGGCGCAGCCAGCGGAAGCCCAATCGCCTCCTTTTTGCTGGGGCAGGTTGACTCAACAAATGAGACGGTTTACGGAGAAGGCGGGGTTTACAATCCGAGGCAATACGTCGCGGTCCTGCATGCAGGAGATACTTGGAAGGCATCACCGAAGCTATCTCTGTCGTATGGAGTTCGCTGGGATCTGCATCCGCCGTCGGAGGAAAAGCATAACCGCATGTCGTTCTTTGACCCCACGGGGCTCAACACCGAAGCAGGCAACCTGCCCGGTAGGTTGGCCTTCGCCGGAAAGCAATGGGGTACGGCAAGCTATGGCGCCCGGTATCCGGAGACGATGGTTCTCACGGACTTCGCTCCACGTGTAGGATTCGCATACTCACTTGATGCCAAGACAGTAGTCCGCGGCGGCTACGGTATCTTCTACAGCGATGCAAAGTATCCTGGGTGGGGAATGGGCGTTTCCACCAATGGGTTTGACGCCAATCCATCCTTCTCCAGCACTCTTGGCGGTCTGCAAGCTGCGACTGTTCTTAGTCAGGGACTGCCTCAGAACTTCAAGACCCCTCCCTTCATCGACAGTGGCTATCTGAATGGTCAGTCGGGGCCGCTTTATCGCCCCATCGACAGTGATCACACTCCCTACAGTCAACAGTGGGATTTGGTGGTCGAACGCCAAATCACAAGCGGCTTCTTCGCGAGCGCCGGCTACACCGGAAACAAGGGCACACACCTTTACTCGTATCTAGCTTCTCCCAATGTGCTTAACCCAGGTTTGCTCTCGATGGGTTCAACACTCAATGACACGTTTGGACCGAATGACCCGTCGAAGGATGGAGTGTCAGCGCCGTATTCCGGATGGGCGAGCCAGAGTTCTTGCGGATCTTCAGTAGCGCAAGCGCTTCTGCCCTTCCCGCAATACTGCGGGGACATTCATGCTGTGAATGAAAACAAGGGACTTTCGGAATACCACTCGTTGCAGGTCAAGGCCGAGAAGCGAGCCACCGCGAACGGCTATGTGCTTGCCTCCTACACCTTCTCCAAAATGCTTAGCAATGTCGACAGCACCCAACCAGGCAATGAGTATGGAGGTCTTTTCTCTCCGTATCAGCGTTGGCGCAACTGGGGCCTTGCGACCTCAGACATCAAGCAGGCGTTTACAACCGCGTATGTGTATCATCTGCCCTTTGGCACGGGAAAACGCTGGTTAAACACTGGATCGCTCTCAAACGCCATCTTGGGTGGATGGGAGACCAGCGGTGTTTTGCACATTAATGGTGCTCCGCCGTTCGAGTTTCGGTCCAGTGCTTGCAACGTCCCCTCCCAATTTGATGCCCAATGCGTTCCGGCAATCTTGCCTGGCGCCAATCCCTTTGCGCAGTCCCCGCACAGCTTCAATCCAAAGCTCCCGTTGTTCAACTCAGCGGCATTCGAGCCGGTTAGCAGCTTCAACGGATTCTATCTTGGGCAAGGATCGCGAGTGAGCAACGTCCGTGCCTTTCCATATCACAATGAAGATCTCGCGCTCTACAAGGACACGGCGATCACCGAGCGAGTCAAGTTCGAGTTGCGCGCTGAGGTCTTCAATATCTGGAACTGGCACACGTTCCAATCAGGGAGCAACTTCGGAACGGGGACGAGTGTGTTCACGACGGATATTGGCAGCAGTGGTTTTGGGCAATGGAATGGAGGTATCACTCCGCCCCGTAACATCCAGCTGGCAGGGAGGCTTTCCTTCTAGGTCAACGAATTAGAAGGTCGATGTGGGCCGAATTCCGCTCTCTTGTGATCCTGCCTTAAACGAGGCTCGATTCATTGGTGAGCGGCTTCGGCCTAGATCCTAGGCTTCCTGCGCCTTGATGGAGGGGAAGAGGGGGATGTCCCATGGGCTTCTCCGCATTTAATATGTCGCATGCGGATGGAGGAGTTCAAACATTGCTTATCCTAATCAAACGGGAGTTCCCCCGGCTCTGCCGGGGAGGCAGTAAAACTTTGAGAATTCCGGGAGTATTCCCCAGGCAGTTGCTTTGGTTTTGTGAAGCTCATTGCCGAACGAGCCTCCTGCTGTTGCAGTTGCTTTTGCTTTTCACCGGTTGCGATCAGGCCTCTTTGAGGGGCCAGCGACCGAAAGCCTCCGGCTCTGCCGGAGGGTCCTTACTCAAACAACTTCGCATTGCCGCGATCTGTGCGCTTCTAGTCTTCGGTTTACCGCGAGTCCTGCCTGCGGAAGAGGTCGGACAATCCCCCGGCCAAACTGCAGTGGATTCAGAGGATCAGCGGCTGCGCCTGATCCAGCAATTACTCCAATCGGGAAGATTCGATGAAGCTCGTGATCAAGTTGAGCAAGCTCTCAAGGCGCACTCGGGCGATGAGAGGCTCTACAACTTCCTCGGCGTAATTGATGCCCATGCGAAAGACTTCACCGGCGCCGAGTCAAGTTTTCGACACGCCATTCAAATCGCTCCCCGGCTTCCAGCTCCCTATTTGAACCTGGGACGCCTGTACCAGGAGCACGCGACTGTAGACCCAAATGCGGAGGAAAAAGCATTGCAAGTTTACAAGCAGCTCCTCGAATTTGATCCAAGCAATGTCGAGGCAAATTATCAGACGGCCTGGTTGTCAAACAGGCTTGGGGCCTTTGCTTCATCGCAACGCTATCTCGATAGGCTTCCTGTTGCAACCCGCCAACGGCCCCAAGCGCTGGGTCTCCGTTGCGCGAACTACGTGGCGCTTGGCCAAATCCGGCTAGCCGACACGACAGCTCAGGAGTTGTTGGCACACAGCGATCTCGTAGAGGATGATACCCGCCCAATCGTAGCGGCCCTGGTGAAACATCACGAAGGCGAGTTTCCGATCCATTTTCTCGAAAGCATCACTCAGCGCGGTTTGGCTTCTATCGTTGCGCTGCAGGAACTCGCCAGCCTTTACGAGGCCAGCGGCCGATACAAAGATGCACGAGAGACTTTGGAAAAGGCATTTCAGGCAATGCCCTCGTCCTCCCCTGTGCTCTTTCAGTTAGCTCGAGTCGCCTATCTTTCGGGAGATCGCGAAGGAGCACTTGGCTATCTTGCTCATGCTCGTGAGTTGGATCCCAAGAATGCCGCCGTCCATTTCTTCTTTGGAATGGTGTGTGTAGATCTGAATTTATTGCCGGATGCGAAGAAATCCCTGGAAGAGGCAGTACGGCTAAGCCCCGGCGATGCATATTACAACTACGCCCTGGGGGCAACGCTTGTTCAGGCGAATCAGATGGATGAGGCCATTATCCATTTTCAAAAGTTCAGAGAGCTGCGCCCTGAAGACCCACACGCCAGATTTGCGCTTGCAGTGGCATATTTCTACAGCTTTCGCTACGACGATGCCCGCACAGAGTTTCTGGCCATAGTGGATCAGAAAGAGACAAGGGCAGGGGCACATCTCTTTCTGGGGCGGATGGCTATGCAGGATAAAAAGCTCGATGAAGCAATCGAACATTTCAAAAAGTCAATTGGGGCAGAGCCTTCTGTCAGCGAAGCGTACACAGACCTTGGCTTCGTTTACCTCAATGAGAAGGAGTACTCGCTCGCCGAGAACGCATTGAACCACGCAATCCAACTTGGCCCCGATGATTATTTGAGTAACCAACGGTTGCTCACTCTGTATCTGCGAACCAAAGATCCCAGGGCAGATGCCCAAGGGAAACGGGTGGAGCAACTTCGTGAGACTGGACAGGAAAAGGAGCATCTGCTCATGCGGACGCTGGAGGTCAAACCATTCTGAACGTCGACCAACCAGCCGCAGGTAGTAGTGGGAAAGAAATCATCAGAGCCTTCTATGGATGGCTTCAACAGGACCGGCTCGGCATAGGATCTGCAAAGTCAAATTCCTGCCGACCCTCATTCCAATTTCCTTCTTGCATCTTCTCATGCTTGGCATGCGGTCCATGCCTTTGCGCGATCTGGCCGGCACTCGCATCGTTCAGATGGCGCATTTTTTCTCTCAAGTCCTCGATGGTTGTGATTGCAATGGCATCAATACAAAGCACGGTGCCCTATACCACAACGGTCGTTTTTGTTGAACAGGGCTCGGTCGGTTCAATACGACGTAAGGCTGTCAACCGTGAACAACCATTACTAAATCTGAACTGCAGCGAAGGAGTGTAAATGTTGTTGGATTGCCGTGCAAGTATCGGGGCACTATGTTTTGTGGTCTTGGGTGCCGTTGTTCCGTTAGGGTTTTCGCAGACACCCGCGCCGTCTGTCTCAGTCACGCAGGAGGACGGAAGTCTTATCGTAAAGACAGTGACCGACAGTCTGCGGCTGACAGCATGTAGCTCCACATCGATTCATGTTGTGTCGAGCCCCGATGGGTCTGCTGTCGATGCGACGCCGAAACAGCCATGGATAGTTGAGCCGTGTGTGCCGCAGAAGTTCATTCTGACCTTGCCCAAGGAGCGACCAGAAGGCCCTACGGACTTCGACAATGAGGTCCCCTGGGCGGCAACGCTGGATACAGGCAGCATCAAGGTCCGCATCCTGCTCGAGACTGGAAGTATTCGATTCACGGATGAGCATGATGTCCGTTTATTGCAAGAATACCCATTTGCAGCGAGGAGCTTTAAGCCGGTTACTGCAAATGGAGAGGCGCTTTATGCGGTGAGCGACCTGTTTTACCCACTCGGTGAAGATGAGGCCTTCTACGGGCTTGGCCAGCATCAGAATGGGGTACTCAACTATCGTGGAACTGCTATTGAGTTGGCGCAGGTGAATACGGATGTTGCGGTCCCAATGCTTGTGTCAAGTAAAGGGTATGGCGTTCTTTGGAACACAGCCGCCAAGTCGGAATTCGACAACCGGTTTGTGACTGAAGTTAAATTGTCTGCGTCGGCCGCCCACGCCATCGACTATTACTTTCTCTATGGCCCGGAGATAGACCAAGTCATCCATCAGTATCGGAAAATGACCGGACACGTCCCTCTGTTTGGTGAGTGGGCCTACGGGTTCATCCAATCGAAAAACAGTTACTCCAGCCAAGCAGAGTTACTGAAGGTCACGGATGAATACCGCAGCCAGCATGTACCTCTCGACGTGATAGTGCAAGATGCAACGTGGTCAGATCATCTAGGCGACCCTACTTTCAAGCCCAAAGACTACCCCGATGTGCCAGGCATGCTGGACAAGTTGCATGCAGAGCACATGCACGCAATGGTGAGCGTCTGGGGCGTATTCGACACAAGTACCAAGAACTATCAGGAAATGAAAGCCAAAGGCTTCATTATCCCTGGTACTACTGACTACGACCCAACGAATCCTGATGCAGGAGAATTCTACTGGAACAACCACGTTGGGAAGGTCTTCGCGCAAGGCTGGGACGCTTTTTGGCTCGACGCCTCGGAACCCGAGCGGGGCATGAGAGACGGACATAGCGACTCGGTCCTGGCCGACACACAGCTTGCCATCGGAAACGGCGCACTCTACAGCAATATCTTTCCCTTGATGCATGCCAGCAATCTGTACCAACACTGGCGAACGACGACGGACAGGAAGCGGGTTATGTTCCTTTCGCGATCGGGCTTTGCCGGTATGCAGCGGGTTGGAGCGTTCGTTTGGTCGGCAGATGTCTACAGTACCTATTTGTCTCTTCAGCGCCAACTGCCAGCGGGGTTGAACTTTGCTCTCTCTGGAATGCCCTACTGGACCACTGACATTGGCGGCTACGGATGGCCAAACCCGCCCAAGGACACGAACGACCCGAACTATCAGAAGCTGTACGTCCGCTGGTTTGAGTTTGGCACCTTTTGTCCTATCTTTCGTACCCATGGTTTGCGCTCAAACGACCAAAATGAGCTCTTCAGCTATGGCCCCGTGGCCCCAATACTGATCAGCTACGACAAGTTTCGCTATCGCCTGTTGCCATATATTTACTCCCTTGCCTGGAAGGTTACGAATGAGGATGGCACAATCATGCGTCCGTTGGTCATGGACTGGCGGACAGACGAAAAAGTCTGGAACATTGGCGACCAGTTCATGTTCGGGCCATCGATTCTCGTCAGCCCTGTCACAGTTGAAGATGCCAGCAGCCGCTCGATGTATCTTCCACCCGCGGCAGCCTGGTACGACTTTTGGACCGGAAAGAAGACCACTGGCGGCCAGAGAATAGACGTCAAAGCAGGGCTCGACAAGATCCCGCTCTATGTGAGAGCGGGATCGATTCTTCCGCTCGGACCCGATATCGAATACGCCGGGGAAAAGGCAAGCGCTCCAATCGAGCTTCGTGTATATCCCGGTGCTAACGCCACCTTCGAGCTCTATGAAGATGCCGGAGACAGCTATGACTATGAAAAGGGCGAACACGCTGTCATCCCCATTACATGGAATGAAGGAGAGGGGAAATTGACGCTTGGCACTCGCGTCGGCCAGTTTAGCGGTATGAAAAAAGAGCGTTTGTTCCACCTGATTCTTGTACGAGAAAACCACGGAGATGGACCACAACAGTCCTTCGACGTCGACCGGGAAATCCGCTACAGTGGAGCATTGGTGAGCGTCGACACACGTTGACGTTCATGGTCATTCAAGTGGTCTATTCGTTATCGATGCGCGTGTCCATCCGTCGCAGGTTCGAGGACTTAACCAGTTTATGGAGTTACAGAAATGCATTTGAGTTGCAAAAGAAGCACAAGCATCATTGCTGTACTCGCAGCTAGCCTTGGTTTGGCTGCCCCGTCCATGCTGTGCCAACGCACCACAAGCACAAAGCAAGCGGAGTTGAAGGAGACTTCCTCAGTCGAGCCGTGGTGGAAGCACGCGGTCATCTATGAGATCTACCCACGATCATTCCAGGACTCGAACGGCGACGGTGTTGGCGACCTCAAAGGGATCAACTCTCGCCTCGACTATCTCAAGAGTCTAGGCATCGACGCTATTTGGATCACCCCAATGTATCCTTCTCCCCAAGTAGACTTCGGCTACGATATCTCCAATTATGAAGCTGTTGATCCACAATACGGAACGTTGAATGACATGACACGTCTCATTGACCATGCCAAGCAGCGCGAGATTCGTGTAGTTTTGGACATGGTCCTTAACCACACGTCGGACCAACACTCGTGGTTCCTTCAAGCCGCAAGCTCCCGAACGAATCCCAAGCACGACTGGTATGTATGGAGCGACGGCAAGTCTGGTACCGGACCAGGATCGCACGAAGGCCGTGTCCCCCCAAATAACTGGGTTTCCCTCTTTGGAGGTTCAGCTTGGGAATGGGTCCCGGCAGTTCACGAGTATTATTACCACGAGTTCTACAAGCAACAGCCTGACCTCAACTGGCGTAACCCTGCCGTCGAGGGAGCCATGTTTAGCACCATGCGTTTCTGGCTCGACCGCGGTGTGGCCGGTTTCCGCCTTGATGCAATCCCCTCTCTTTTTGAAGATATTCAACTTCGCGATGAAGCCGAACTCGGCGGCACAAGCGCCCAAGGGGATCCGATACTTGCCCGCAACTACACGGATAATCTTCCTGAAGATCACGACGTTATCCGTCGCTTGCGCGCCATGATTGCTAGCTATCCTGGAGACCGCGTTCTTATTGGCGAGACTTACATGCCGAACACGATGGAACTTGACAAGTGGTATGGTGGAGCAGCGCACGACGAACTTCAACTCGCCATGGACATGCTTGTCGGTTTCTCAAGCAAGCTCGATGCCTCTACCTTGCGCAAATACATCGACGAAGCAGAAACAGAGCTTCACGGTTCCCAACCGCTTTTCGTCTTCAACAATCATGACAATCCCCGAGCTATCGACCGTTACGGCTACGGTGTGCACAATGAGGAGATCGCCAAACTGCTTGCTACGATCCTGCTAACTACACAGTCGACAGCGCTGATGTACCAAGGTGAAGAGATCGGCATGGTGACCACTCCTCCTGCCCGGCTCCAAGACGTTAAGGATCCGATTGGTATCAGCGGCTGGCCTAAGGAGAAAGGCCGCGACGGGGAGCGCACGCCGATGCAATGGGATGACTCGGCGAATGCCGGCTTCTCCGGAGCAAATGTTAATCCATGGCTTCCAATTCCGCAGAGTTACAAAGATCACAACGTGAAAGTGGAAGCTTCCGAACCCAACTCGATCCTTAACTGGTACAAACAGATGATCGAACTGCGCAGGACGAATCCCGCAATTCGCGACGGCTTGAACATTATGCTGAATGCGGACAATCCCAATGTTCTCTCTTGGCTACGGCAATCTCCGGGTCAACCGGCAGTGGTAGTGGTCTGTAACCTCACCGACCAGGAACAGAAGATATCCTTTGATCTGTCAGCGCAGGGGATTGCCAGTAAGCAGGTCAGAACCCTAATGAAAACACCAGGTAATGTCGATCCACTATCCCTTGACGCCGTGCAGTTGTTGCCGTTCAGTGTTTACGTTGGGCAGGCAGAATAAAAGCTAAGAGACGAAGCTCCGACGTGAGCAGCAAGGGGTGCAGCGGCAACCGCTGCGCCCCTTGCTGCATTCCCCACGGGAGTGTCCACGGTCATTGAATTCAGTTTTAATTTGGGGAGAAGCTGCGCACGCTGCCGTTCGAGAGTTCGAGACGCCGATGATCGAGCATTTCTGGCGCCGAACTAGGGTGGTGGGCGCCTTCCCGGATGGTCAGGCGGCGCTCATTTTGGTCGCGGCCCACCTTCGGCATGTTGCCGCAAGAACATATAATTGGCAGGGGGTACGAGACGACATTGTACTGGGGTCCTTAACCTCTTGTGCCGTATGAAGTTGCATCGAAGGACTCGGGTTTAGCGATGCTAAACTGCTTCTGTAATAAGGACATAAGGGCGAATTTGTGCTAGGAGACTACCGCATCGGCGACTGGTTAATCCGCCCCCGGATCAACTCGATGGAGCGCAACGGTGAGACGGTGCACCTGGAGCCCAAGGTGATGCAGGTATTGCTAGCCTTGTCCTCAGAGCCCGGAGAAGTCGTCACCCGCGAGCAGCTCATCAGTACCGTGTGGCCGGGTGTCTTCGTTGGCGATGATGTTCTCATCCGAGCTATCTCAGAGCTCAGGCGCTCGTTCTCTGATAATCCGCGAGAGCCCCGCATCATTCAAACTGTGCCCAAGGTTGGATACCTGCTGATTGGCGAGGTCACGCAGGTACCATCAACGCGACCAGGTCATGAGCCTGCTTCCGGGACCCAGCATGCTGAGGCATCTAACCCGGTGACGGCAGAGCCACAAGAGTTGGCGTTTGCCGCAAGCGCGGCAGTGCCAACATCGTCAACACGCAGGCCCGGCTCACCGAGCCGAACGTTGATTGCAATTGGTGCTTTGTCGGTGTTGGTGATCGCCGGGGTTGCCTGGACTGTTTTGGCGATTCGGTCCAATCATCACGTTTCACGATCGCAGGGATATACCAGCCGGCCTTTGACAACCGATCCAGGTTCAGAACTTCAGCCCAGTTTTTCTCCAGATGGAGGCGCGGTCGCTTTCGTCTGGCGCAAGGTTGGTGAACGGAACGGTCATATTTATGTGAAGCAGCTTGGCTCTGAATCTCCCGTTCGCCTTACGGCGGGCACGGCGGAAGATCTGAGCCCGGCATGGTCACCAGACGGCCGCTGGATTGCATTCATCCGTCACGATGAGACGCGTGCCAGCATCGTGATCATTCCGCCGATTGGCGGATCGGAAGAAGAGGTCTATACATTCCCTATCAACAATGTGTGGGAGTATGGAGGTATCACCTGGACTGCCGATGGAAAGGGCCTCATTTTTCCGCAGCAGGTGAGCCCGCAAGCCCCGAGTTTCCTGGTGGAACTCACCATCAACGGGCGCAGCGTCCGTGCGCTCACGTCTCCACCGCAAGGCTGGGATGGAGACTGGACGCCCGCGATTTCTCCAGATGGTACAAAGCTTGCCTTTGTTCGAGGGCCGGATGGATCCGCACACGACGTATATGTAATGAAGTTGCCGGATGGCATGCCGCAGCGACTCACCAACGATGGGCGGCTCATCTGGGGTTTAACCTGGGCGTCTGACAGTTCAGAGGTGGTCTTCTCGTCAAATCGAAGCGGCAGTATCTCTCTCTGGCGGGTTTCCGTGAAGGGTGGAACACCTGAACATGAGCCAGCCGGCGGTGACAGCGCCTACTCGCCATCAATTGCGAAGCAGGGGAACCGACTCGTCTACGCGCATGGCACCGCAACGTGGAGCATTCTCGCGACCGATCTCGATGGGCCGAACCCTGAAACGGAATCGGAGATCCTAACATCGAGTGAGCAGGATTCGTCTCCGCATGTTTCCCCGGCGGGCGACAAGATCGCATTCCAGTCCTGGCGCTCAGGATTGCAAGAGATCTGGACTGCGCGAATCGATGGGAGCAACCCGATACAACTCACAAACGGCGGTGCATCCGCCGGAAGTCCTTCGTGGTCACGCGACGGACGCCACATCGCGTTCGATGCGCGGGTAGAGTCCTTCGCGCACATTTACGTAATCGATGCGAATGGCGGCACTCCTCGCGCGATTACCAATGGAAGCTACAACGACATTGTTCCCAGTTGGTCTGCGGATGATCGCTGGATATACTTTGGCTCCATTCGTTCCGGTTCGTGGCAGATCTGGAAGATAGCGTCGGATGGCTCCGGGGCAGCCCAGCAGGTGACCACCGGAGGAGGTATCGAAGCTCTTGAGAGTGAAGATGCCAAGTGGATATACTTCGTCCACTTCGCACAGCCCGGTCTCTGGCGATGCCCTCTCACTGGTGGGCCGGAGCAGAAGATTTTTGACGGACCGCCCACCGAGCATCTGAACTATTGGACAGTGGGCCGTGGCTACGTCTATTCCCTCTTTGAACAAGCGGGCCATTTCTCTCTGCAACGGATCGATCCAGAAACCGGGCGCGTGCAATTCGTTCATGCCCTGAAGCACGACCCAACGCTCTTCGCTGGATTATCGCTGACTCCGGACGGGAAGCGAATTCTCTTTGCGGTGCAGGAGCAGGTATCGAGCGGCCTGACGCTGGTCGAACGCTTCGAGTAGCTAGCTAAAGCCCAAGGCGAAACCTCGGAGATCCTTCATACCCATGACCGCAATCCCAGTTGCATGATTGGACTATACGTTTCCTGTTTTTGATTCTTTTTGCTTGCTTTATGTCCGGCACCTCCGTTCGTGCACAGGGCATTCAGTCCATCGACCAATACCCCAACAAGGCTTGCTCGGCTTCTTTCGATTCGGTAAAGCTCGTTGTTGAGCTGAGAGGTAGATCGAGGAAAACCGGACAGGTTTCAGCCTCGATCCGGAGGCCCGTGCCGGCAGTCGCTCAGTGCAGGCCCGTTCGTCTTGATCTGGATGCAACCTGATGGAAGTAAATTCAGAATGAATACCGAAAAACGCCCTTGTGGCCAGATTTCTGGCTTTCTTGCCGAGCGGTCGGCTACCCGCGCCTTGCTTCCCAGGGCCTGAGGCCGGACAACGTCCTGACCGAACCGCGGCAGCGGCACCGCACGCCTTCGGCGTGGATGATTCGTTGCATACAGTCTTCCTGCAGCAATGGGTGAACGCCGAAGGTGGCGGCATTCCGTTGTAGTGAGTCGCGGAATTGAAACCAGCCTTCCCAGTTCAGTGTTTCGATACACCTTCCTCGGCGCCAGTGCCGAACACCATCCTCAAGACCGACCGGTGCCAGATGATTCGCGCAAATGTGCTTCGGCAAGGTTCTACGGCGTTTGACCAATCATCGCTCCCAATATGTCAATGTGCGTTTGACCAATAACCGTTCCGGTTGTGTCGTTGTGCGTTTGACCAATTGGAGCGCAAATTGGTCGAATTGCGCTTGACCAATGGTCGTTCCGGATATGTCAGTGTGCGTTTGACCAATTCTCGTCGAACAGATCCGACGTATGGGCGACAACAGGTTCGGTTGCCTGCGAGGCTCTGCCCTGCCTTCGCAACGACTTGGCCACCATCTGTGACTGACGAGCGGGGCGTTATCGGATCTTCGACTCGGGGTTCAGCCTCTCTCTGACGAGACGTAGCCGTGCAACTGTGCTCAGGCCGCGCCTCCGATTCTCCCAACCTGCAACCTCTATATAGAAGAGAGCCTGAGAACGCCGATCAATATCAGCGGGGCAAGTTGACCGATTTCCGATTAGGCCTCAAGTTCTCTCCTGACACGGATGCCCCGAGCAACCGCGTCCAGGAGAGAGAGTCATGAAAACCGCATTGGCCTTCTGGCGGGGCACGACTGCACCCGCTGCACTTCGATCAACCTATGAACGCCCGGGCGCGATCAATTGGACACGCATTTCGCTGCTGTTCGCGCTTGGGGTTGTTCTCGCCGGCAATCTCGCCGCGCCCCTAGTAGCGACAGCACAGAACCTCGGTACATCTCCACAGTTCGGCCAGGCGGTTCAGGGCCAACAGGCTACCACGGTCGAGGGAACGGTCCTCAACATCGTGAACTGGGGCTGCAACGTGATTGCTCCGGTGATCGCGATCGCGTGCCTCGGCGTTGCGGGGTGGCATTTCAAGAGTGGCCGCGGCTACCTCGGCTGGGGCGTCACCGGTGTTTCCCTTTTGGTGATCTCCGGACTTGGACGCATGGCCGAGGGCTTTATCACGCAAGCTCAGGGCATTCAGTAGGGAGTCAACGCGATGCCTGTGCCGCAATTCCTCTCCGATCTCCTTCAACTGCTGTTCGATCTTGCGGTGCCAGCGGCGTTCTGCACGCTGGCTGCCGCAGGCGTGAGCCTGCGGCATGAAGGAGGCACCAACTTCCACATAAATGGCAAAACGGGGAAGTGGGTGCTATGGACTGTGATTTTGCTGACACTGCCCCAGCTTCTCTCTTGGATTGCGGCGCAGGGCATTACCGTTCCGTCGGCGAGCGGATCGGTAGGAACAAGTTGGCTTGCCAGCATGGAGTCAGTCTTCAAGAACTTCGTGAACCAGATTGTCGTTGCCAAGCTGGTGCCGGTCCTGGCCGGCTACTTCGTTCTCAAGGCAACGCTCGATACAGCTGCCGGAGAGAATCCGTTGGCTTCGATCATTGCTGCTCTGTTTTTGATGACGCTTTCGGCAACGATGCAGTTGTTTGAGGGCTGGAACTCCGGCGGCCAGTACGCCACGACCGATATGCTCGGATCCCTCTGGAACTACATTGTGGGACAAATCATGCCCGCTGCTGCCGGTTTGGCGTGTGTTGGCGCGGTCATCAACTATGTGCGGCACAGGCCGTGGACGCGACTGGTGTTTTCAGCGATAGGGTTTCTATGCGTGACTGGTCTGCTCAAGCTCTTTCAGGCGATGGCAGCATGAGGAGAATGCGATGAGTCTCGATGGTGCGGTTGTGAACCTTGCTTCATGGGCCGGG
>JARLJJ010000388.1 GCA_031291275.1 Formivibrio sp. | reverse complement strand
GTTACTAATGTGTGTGTTGTGTGTGTGTGTGTGCGTGTGTGTGTGCGTGCGTGTGTGTGTGTGTGCGTGTGTGTGTGTGTGTGTGTCTGCGTGTCTGCAACAGTCCGACTGGTCCTTTGATCCCGAAGGTCCTTCTGCCCCTCCCGTCCCCACCCTGGACACGTTTGTGTATGTGGGCGAGCCGACAGCGGTGATTGAGAGCCCAGAGGGAGGCGCGCGTAAAAAGAGGGATGCCCTGAGAGCGGCTGCCATTGCCAGTCTGGAGGCACGGGCGGCGGAATCGGGCATGCATATGCTCACAGACGCGCCCCCACGCTCCCCCAGTCCCTTCCTTGCGGTGACGCAGTGAGTGTGTGTGGTGGTTCTGCAGTGTGTGTGCGTGTGTGTTCAAGTTGCTTCTGTGTGCCCCGTGCGCTTCTGTTCTTGCATGGGTTGTGATTGCGAACGGATCTTCAAGTTGCTGTGGTTTGCGTGGTTCAAATAACATCACCAAGTTGGCATGGGCCCGGGAAAATGCTTCGAAACCATATGCAAGTCGGCTGCATTGTAAACGTGTTGTATGGGCACTTCCCTCTTCCACAGCAAGCACACGGGGACTTGGCTCAGTGGTACGGCGTCGGATTGCAGCTCTGATTTTCGGGGGTTCGATTCCCTCAGTCCCCTCGTTTTGACACTGGCAGGGGGGCACTGGCACATGGCGGGAAATCTCACGCATGGCGGATGGGAGGGCGAGAATGTGTCTGCCACTCTCCTCCACCTCACCTCGTTTTACTGAGCCAATAATGATCCAGCAAAGAGAACCAAGCATGTACACACTACTGTTTCTGTTGTTTTCCCACGAAAATATCACTTGAAGCCACCCCCACAACATGCAAAAAATGGGGGTGAAGACACGGACAGGAATCGAACCTGCGCTCATTTTCATGAAATTGATTTCAAGTCAATCGCCATAACCGCTCGGCCACCGTGTCACTACGTTCTTTCGCCACTACAAGCGCTATTTCCTGCTGCTTGCTCAGGCTTGTGTTCAGTCAGACTATTCTGCATATGTACCCGGGCCCCAGCTGAGCGCTGTGCAGATTGGCTCGGAGGCTTCAGAAGGTACACAGTTCCAACGCACAGATTGCACACTGGCACGGCGTCGGCAGTGAGAACCACACACTGGCAGCAGCAATACATGACCAAAGGATAAGCTTTCAAGTGGAGGCTGCGTAACACACGGTCTCATAGCTCAGTGGTGAGAGCGCGGGCCTTATGAACCCGAGGGCGCCAGTTCAATTCTGGCTGTGACCACTCCCTTTTGCATCAAGCACACGCAGCGTGAATGTTCTGGCCAGGCTGACGCAGTGGCAAAACATTTCCTGCCTCTGCAGTGGCGCCAAAATGAATCCCCACTGCCGGAATCGAACCGGCTTGAGCCGGTACACCAACCGTCTTTAGCATTAGACGAAGTGGGGTGCTGTGCAATGCTTCCCTGTAATCGCAAGCACAATGGCCCGGGACATCCATCCAACACAACATTCACTTTCTTCACAATGCCTCTGACAAGCAGTACGTAATTTGTGCCTCAGCTGTTCGCATCATTAGTTGTAGTACTGTAACAACTTCTGCAAATGTGTTTGTTTGAACGGTGAACCACATGTTCAACGTTTAGTTCCGAGTCCATCACAAGGCCATACTAAGTTAGCTTACATTTGCTATCATACGTTCCAGTTGTGTGATTAGAACGCAATGTAGCGCAGCGCATTGACTCGCCACCGCGCAAAGCCGCGGTCACGGACAGCGCACACTGGCAGAGACGCAGGCTGCCACGCTGCAGTAGAAGAAGGCAGGCCCGGCCTTTTACCTGCCAACTTCCCTCTTCCAGAGTGTATGCACGGGGACTTGGCTCAGTGGTACGGCGTCGGATTGCAGCTCTGATTTTCGGGGGTTCGATTCCCTCAGTCCCCTCGTTTTGACAGGGGGGCACATGGCGGGAAACCTCACGCCTGCCGGTGGCGCTCTGCCAGTGGTGGCGAGAACGCTTCTGCCATCGGTGGACGGCTCAACTTTCTCGTCTCCATGATACTGGCATGTCAAAAAGAAATTGCAATCGCAACTAAAAATGGAATTCGCCACTGAAGTTTTGCGATACAAAAGACCCGCAGGCTCAACTCACCAGTGAATGAGTATGTTCTCCGACTAAACGCGGATGATGGACTCGGATTCGGTGGTCAGCGTTGGACGACGGCACTGCCTTCAAGTTACAGCCCCAATTCACAGCAAACAGATGTAGTGACACGGTGGCCGAGCGGTTTATGGCGTTTGATTCGAAATCACATTCATGCAAATGAGCGCAGGTTCGAATCCTGCCCATGTCTCCATACTTTTGCCTCCGATTGCTTTTACGCCTGTGCAGCACCGTGCCAGATTTGTACTTCTGTTTGTGCCGCCGCCGCAGTCCGTATTCTTGTGAGACAGCCGCGGCGGACCTGTTACCGTACAAGGCTCACTGGCACTGGTGCACACTCTTACATTGAATTTTTGTAAACAAAATCAATCAGAAAACACCCGGAACACCTCTATATCAATGGGCACAAACTCGGGCGTGCCTGAGAAAGAGGAGTGGCCCTTCCCAATCGCGTCAGCGTAAGTGGTGCCCACCCTGCAGTGTGAGTTGCCATCAAAGGGGCGTGAGGCGGATTTGGCCACCAGCGCCAGGTCAGCGCCTTGTGACACACCAAACGTCGGCCCCAGCTCACTGCCCGTCTGTATGCTGGTCATAGGCGACTGCCCAGGCCGTAGCCGCCCCTCCTGCTTCAGCTCATACCGCACCAGCGCGTCCACATAAGGACTGGTGACACTGAAGAGAAAGGCGCCAGCGTCCAGCTTGCCCCGCGGCTTTCCCTTATCCCAATTACTGTTCGTGAAACCGCCAAACACGAAACCGTTGCTCGACCGCACCAGCGTGAGCGTGGCGCCCCTGCGATCGCAGTGTTTGTGAAAGGAGCAGGGCGTCATACCGTCGCGACTGCCGCGGTACAGGAGGGCGAACTTCAACTCCGGCAGCCAGGAGGAGGCGAGCTTGTGCAGAAACGCCGCCCGCACATTTGGAGGCACACCATGCAGCAGGTGGCTGTCCTGCAGAGTGGCGGGCTGTGGGGGGGGGGGGGGGGGGGATAATAAAAACAAATTATTAAAAAAAAACCGGATAAAAAAAAATAAAAAAAAATAAATTAAAGCTCAAACCCAAAAACGT
>JARLJJ010000387.1 GCA_031291275.1 Formivibrio sp. | reverse complement strand
TTCTGTTGAAAAAGTCGGTTCTTCCAGACTGCCCGAATACTGACCGCTGAAAACGCCTTTTTTGCGTGCCTCTACGCGAAATCTGAGCCCATCGAATCCACTGCTCAAAGTAAAGATTTCAATCTCAAGCGCTTTTATGTCGTGGTAACCATGGCCGATTTTTTCAACAGAATCGGCCAATTGCTGCTCGTCACGACAAGCAGAAATCGGCCAGAGAATTCATTGGTGCACGATGCTTTTTACTAAATGGCTGGGAAGGTGTTTCAACTGATATGGCGGCATCGGTCACAAGTCGCGGTATCCAAGCCCTCGGTCATCAAGCCCTTGATAAAGACCATTCAGCGAGTCAAATTTTCCATCCGTCGATTCCAGTTGCGTAAAGATTGATGTACTAGCCATGTGCCGCTAAACCATAAAGCGAGGATCAAAAATATTGGTGATGACATGACATCAAGATTTGTTGTCGTTCCAGGGATACCAAAGGAAACGGGGTCGGTACGTGATGGTTCCCGCTTCTACTCCAGCATGGCGCCTTGTGGCTTTAGCATCTACGACACTAAAGAAAAGTGTCGACTGCCCGTGTCATTTCCAACGAGAACGGAAGCCGAGGCTGAGTGCGAGGCGAAAAACTCAACTCAACTGTTCCGCTCAATGTCCTGACTGCCCCCCGAGATGCTCACAAGCATTCGAGAGATGATTTCAGAACGCTTTCAGTCTTACCTAAGAATTCTGGAGCCTCAACCGCTACCAGCTGTTCACTCTAGTAGGGCGTATTTCTGAAATGGTGATTTATGACGGCGAACGAGGATCTGATCGATTGGTAATCGCCGCTGGCAAATCACTAACACTGTCGTGTCTTGCCTAACCTGCCATGCACAGCAGAAAGAGATAGATCGTAGGTATGCGTCCGGCCAAGTCATCTACCCAACCCCGCAAAGCCGGGACATGGTGTGCACTTAAATTTAGGTGGGCACCAGTTCTAGCCTTTTAAGCGGGTATTTCATGCAGCCAACACGCCGTTCGTATTCCAAATCCTTCAAAGCCCAGGTCATTCAAGAGTGTGCCCAACCCGGCGCATCGATTGCCAGCATCGCCCTCAGCCATAGCCTTAACGCAAACCTCGTTCACAAATGGATTCGGGTGCAAGTGCAGAAAAGCACGGCGCTTCAACCAGCATTCATCCCATTGCCTATGCAAACAACGGCGCCCGTATCTTCATCGAATATCAGCGTTGAGATTCTGCACCCACGCGGCACCGTCAAAGTGAACTGGCCAACCGATAGCGCTGCTGCCTGCGCCGCTTTCCTTCGAGACCTGTTGCGATGATCCGCATCGACGCCATCTGGCTCGCCACCGAGCCCATGGATATGCGCGCCGGCACTGAAACGGCGCTGGCGAGGGTGGTCGCGGTGTTCGGTGCGGCGAAGCCGCACTGCGCTTATCTGTTTGCCAATCGCCGCGCGACTCGGATGAAAGTGCTGGTACACGATGGGATTGGCGTATGGCTGGCGGCACGTCGCTTGAACCAAGGTAAATTCCATTGGCCAGGCGTTCGGCAAGGCAGTTAAGTGCAGTTGGATACCGAACAACTTCAGGCTTTGGTACTAGGCCTACCTTGGCAACGCGTGGGGTCTGGCGGAGCTATTACGCTGCTTTAAAAACTGTAATTAGCATCTCGGTTTGCTGCCGCAAGCGGTCTGCTTTGGTAAAATCCACGGTATGACTTCCTCGCCCAATCTCGATCAAATGACTCCCGACCAACTGCGTGCATTCGCTGCGCAGCTGCTGTCGCAAGTCGAGACCATGGGCAGAACGGTCGAAACCATGGGCAAGAAGATCAACCGCGATCAAACGGTGATCGAGAAGCTGACCCACGAGA
>JARLJJ010000386.1 GCA_031291275.1 Formivibrio sp. | reverse complement strand
GGCGATGCAGCCCCACCTGGTGCTGGGTTCCTTCTACCAGGCTCACGCCCGATCGGGCGAAGCTGAACAGCAATTCCAGGCAGCCCTGGCTCTAGATCCAGGCAGCGTCGATCCCCGCCGGGCGCTGGCTGGTTTGTATCTGGCCGAGGGAAAGAGGGCTGACGCTGAGAACGTTCTAAAGCAGGCCAGGCACGACCTTCCGCAGAATCCCGCGAGCATTCTTGCGCTCAGCAACTTCTATTTCAGCACTGGAGATGTGGACAAAGCCGTTGCAGAATATCAGGAACTCTATCAGGTGCGCCCAAATGACCTGCAAGTAAAGAAGAAGTACATTCAACTTTTAATCGAGGCCAAACGATACGACCAAGCCCGCAGCATTGACAACGAGATTCTCAAGTCAAACGCCAAAGACGACGACGCCCTCGTCTATCGAAGCCAAATGCAGATCAGCAGCGGCGATGTTTCCGACGCAGCGCAGACGCTGCAGACCCTTGTCGCAAACTCCCCCGACAATATCCAGGCGCACTATGCATTGGGAGTTGCTTTTGAAAAACAAGGAAACCTGCAACGTGCCGAAGGCGAATGGCGTGAGGCTTTGCGCCGGGACCCGGATTTTCTGGATGCCCAGCGAGCCATTGCCAACGCCGCAATGCTGCAAGGTGACATGAATGCTCTGGAAGACGCTGCCAACCAGATGATCCGGCTGCAGCCAGGATCTCCAGACGGCTACGCTCTGCGGGCTGTAGCAAATATCAATCGCTCCCACTATGCCATAGCTGAACAGGATATTCGCAGATCCATCGCTGTTGGTCCTCAGAGCGCTTTCGGGTACGCGCAATTGGGAAATCTCAGGCTCGCTCAGAAACAATTCAGCGAAGCTGCAAAGGCCTATCAGGATGCCCTGGATCGAAATGCCAATTCAACCGATGCGATGCGAGGGCTCATGAATGCGTATATCGCGCAAAAGCAGGTCGATAAGGCTATCGAAGTCGCGAACGCTCAGATTCTCAGGTCTCCCGCGAACAGCAGCTTCTATGACTTGCTCGGCGGCGCGCTCTTTCACTTGAAGAAGGACCTTGGGGGGGCAGAAACCGCATTGCAGAAATCCTTAGATTTGGACAAACACAACTCTGATGCTCTGATCCAACTGTGCCAGGTGATAGCCATGCGGGGGAATATCGATAAGGCAATCGCTCTGGGTTCGAATTCGCTCAAAGAAAACCCGCGCCAGCCAAGTCTGAATATCCTCTTAGGAGACCTGTATGTCTCGAGGTCAGATTGGAAGGACGCCCAAAATGCATATCAAAGTGCCTTGGCGAACGATTCGCAGAATCCGGTTGCTTCCATCGATTTGGCGAGGGTGATTTTGAATTCCGGGGGGAGTTTTGACATCGCGCTTGAATTGGCACAGACCGCGCGTAGAGGATTACCTAACTCTCCAATGGTAGTGGAAACGCTCGGATGGATCTACTACCAGAAAGGCGTATACCCACTGGCAGTGACCTACCTCCAGGAAGCGCTCAAATTGCAGGAGAATAACAAGCTACCCGACGGCCCTGAGATTCACTATCGCCTCGGCATGGCATATGTGAAGACGAATCAACCAGCGCTTGCCCGGCGCGAACTAGAACAGGTATTGAAGAATTACCCGAATTACCGGGAAAACGCAGAGATCAAGGGAGCGCTCGCTCGATTGAAATCGTAGTACGTGATTCTTTTGCCAATTGGCTAACACCGCACGATATTTGCGGCCGCAATTCCCTTGGTGGCGTTTCGTGTATCAATTACCAGCTTTGACTTCTCAACGATGCCAGGGTAGTCGTATTGCGAGTGGTCCGTCACGATGACCACGCAGTCAAACTCAGGGATTTGTTCAAGCGGCGTGCTGGTCATATTCAGCGCATACTTGCGTCCCTGGCCAACTGAAGGAAAGAATGGGTCGTTGTATTCCACGCGTGCTCCGCGCTTCTGCAGCAATTCAATGATAGTGAGCGAAGGCGACTCGCGAAGGTCATCAATGTCCTTCTTATAGGCCAATCCAAGCACCAGCACTCGCGAGC
>JARLJJ010000385.1 GCA_031291275.1 Formivibrio sp. | reverse complement strand
TCGCCACCGCGGCGAAGAAGAAAATCAAGAGGCTCATGAGTGAGCCAGGTAACATCCTTGGTCAGTTCCTGCTTGTGCCGCGCGCTACGCGCCCAGCGAGTGTCATCGGACGAACCATCGGGCGCGTTCCTGCCAGTTGCGTCGGCCAATCCAGAGCGAGGTTCGCTTGCAAATGCAGTACGAACGCCCAGTAACTGCGTGCCCAGGGCAGCCCCTCCGGAAAGCCCCAGCCACTCCATCAATTCTCTTCGGCTCATTCTCATAGTTTTGGTCAACACTCCAATTCGTTTGTGCTGTAGTTCTCTAGCATTTGCCTGAGCAGTGGATAACAATTGAGACCGGACGAATAGCCACATTGCCAGCCGGATATCCCGGGGGAATAATCCGCTTCACTGCTCTAGCCGTAGCTGCCATTCGAAGATTCCGCTGTGTCGCCAATCGGCGCGACCTTCCCTCCTGAGATCCACGCCACAGTTGAGTTATGTACGCAACACAGCTGAGGGATATACTCCCGGAACTGTGAAACTTCGTTTGCCACCTCGGCAAAGCCGGGAGCTCCCAATGCGTATTAGAGAACGAGCGGAGCTATAGGTCGAGTCATGATGAGCAAGGGACTGGTTGTCCAGTCCCTTGTGGTTGATTGAATCGTTACACTTCCTCAGAAGTTGATGTGACCGGCAAACTGGAACTGGCGTGGGCTGTTTGCCTGTTTTGTGATGGTGCCAAAGTTAGAGGCGCCTACGGTTTCGACAATCGTAGTTGCACCTGCCGAGTTAGCGGTCGACGTGCTTCCGAACCAGACATGA
Source organism: Formivibrio sp. (assembly GCA_031291275.1). GTDB lineage: Bacteria > Pseudomonadota > Gammaproteobacteria > Burkholderiales > Chitinibacteraceae > Formivibrio. The sequence goes on along the minus strand of JARLJJ010000385.1, from coordinate 4,554 downwards.
TTGACTGCATTGAAGACGCTCGTCTCGAAAACGAACCTCACCCTTCCATCCTTCCAGAGACTGAAGGTTCGACGGACGCTGCCGTCGATATTGTAGTTGCTCGGACCAAAGAGCCCATAGGGTGCCGTGCGGCTTGAGTCGCCAATAAGATACCCCCCGTTTTGATTTGGAAAATTGGTCGCTGTTGTGGTGAGAAAGGCGCCCGGATTGATGTAGGGTGTCGTTGCCAGGCTCTTATAGGTTGCGTTCTTGCCCCATTTGCCGTTGGGCATGAGGTCACCGGAGAAGCTCCTGTTATAGCTTGGCATGCAGGTTCCGGCGGATCCCGTACACGCGGTGCTCTGCGTAATCGCCAGAGGGCCGCCGTCAACATAGGTGTAGATGCTGGTAATTGCCCATCCACCGGTAATGTTACTCACCAGGGGATTACCGCCTCCCATGTGACCCTTGCCAAAGGGCAGTTCGTATTTGGCGTTAGCGGTAATGTTCTGCGGTTGATCGATCAAGCTAAGGGACCTGTCGGCCTTGTCGATGGCCCAGGACTTGGTGGGTTCGTTGGCCACGAATCCGGCGGGGATCGCATAACCGCTGCGAAAGGTTCCGGCATTGTCAATCGTCTTGCTGTAGGTGTAGTTCAACATGAAAGTGAGACCGTGGGTTTCGCGACCTACGATAGAGATCTGCAAGCCGTTGTAGTTGGAGTTGCTGACCGAGCTGAACAGATCGCTGAGGCCGCTAAACTGCGGAAAAGGCTTCAGCATCTGGCCGATTGTGCCGGGAGATGTCTGCGGGAACGTCGGATACGGGTACGCAATCCCTGGAATGATTGCTGCAGCGGCGGCCACGTTGGCGGGGGTAGAAGTCTGGCCCGCTACTGCCTGCAAGGCGAGATACTTCGGGTCCATCTGGTTGGCGTGTATCCCGCGCGCACCGCTGGCGTAGAGGAAATGCGCCTCATTGCCCACATAGGAGACGGTGGCTGTGATGTCCTTGGTGAGCAGACGTTGGAAGCCAAAGGACCACGATGGAAACTCTGGCGGGCGCCCACCGTACTTGGGATCGAGATAGCCCAGTGTTTGAGAAAACTTCTCAGTCGACGTTAAAGCTGCATTAGTCGAATAGTACGTTCCGTAGAGCGGGTCAATGATCGGCGGCGCAGTAACGGAAAATCCGGGGCCACCGTAGTTCGAGTTAGAGAGAATGCTGTTATAGCCGCTGTTGTTTATGTAGAAGGCTGGCTGTGAAAGGCCGGGACTCACCGGATTGGGCGCGGCCGAGAAGCCGTTTTGCAGTCCGCTCGCCGAAACTCCTGAGCTGCCCAAGCCGCCATTCGATAGTCCGTAATAGATACCGTAAGAAGCCCTTATCACTGTCTTGCTGTCGAGTGAATAGGCCACGCCAACTCGGGGACCGACATTCTTGTAATAGGTATGTATGGGGCTACTGCAGTTGCAACTGTCCGTGCCGTTGCCGGCATATTGCATGATCCCTGGCGTGCCGGTAGCGGAATTGGTCACGTTTGGATTCATGAACTCTAGCTGATTATTCTGTTCCCGCAACGGCGTATACATCTCCCAGCGAAGTCCCAGGTTAACGGTCAGTTTGGGATTGATGCGGTAGTCGTCGTTCACATAGAACGAGTCCTGATGATTTAAGGTGCGGGTTTCACCATGGCCTGCTGAGTACTCTGTGTAGGTCGCCGAGTGGAGAGCGCCCATAAGGAAGCTGGCGTACGTCAAGCCGGTATTGGCGTTGATGGTCGTTCCGCTGCTGAATTGCGCGGTTTCAGTCGATGCAAAGCCCAGCGTAAGTGGCGAAGTTCCACCTTGGGAAGCTATGTTGTGGAAGCTAAGCCACTGCCACTGCGTGCCGAAGGTTACCGAGTGCTTGCCGTGAACCCACTGCAGATTGTCCTTAAACGAGAAGGTGTTGTTGCTGGTCGACGAAAACCCGCCAGATCCAGCACCACCACCCCACTGCGCCTCCACATTGTTTCCGCTCCAGGTCAACTCAGGGAATGAGGCAGTCGCTTGTCCAGGGGGCAAGCCGCTAATGCCTGCGTTCGCTGCTGACCAGGCAGAGTTAGCCAGTTCCAGGTTGAAGGTGTTGGAGTGATACTGGGCAAGACCCCAGCCCAGCTGATTGACGAGGTTTGGCGTGATCAGAAAGGTATGCGACGCCAGAATAAATGAAGTCCGAGGATTATAGGCCTTTGCTGCCCGATAAGGAAAGGGACCGTCATCGGTTGTCTGGCTCGACATGGGAGCGGTGGATTGGCGGCCGAACGCATACATCAAGTTCATGGTCTGTCTGGCGGAGATTACATAGTCCAGACGGTTGGTCGTCGACCAGTCGGCAATGCCGTACGCGTACGAGCCTATAAAGTTGTTGGTGCTGTTGGCATTCGCATAATTAACGCCCTTCCAGTACTGCTGGAGATACCTGGCTTGAGACGAAATTTCGCTTTGCGGAATCACATTGGCTGTGACCGGGCCGGTGCCGCAACCAGCGCTGGTATAGCTGGCGCCGCGGAATTGCGTGCGCGTCGGGGCCGTGGTGCTGGCGGTTTGCGTGCTTGGATCGAAGATGGGGAACTTCCCGCCTGCATCGGAGGCGGAAAAGTCGCCGCACAACTCCGCCTGGGTGGGAATCGTTTCATAGTTCGGCAGGGTTATCGAAGAGAAGCGATAGTCCATATAGGAACCGAAGAGAAAGAGCTTGTCGTGCCAGATGGGAAAGCCGGCGTTTATGCTGTTCTCCCATTGATGCTCAGGGGTTTTCATGAGCGCTCCGGTCACGCTGTTTGTCGCCGGAATGAAGCCCGAGGCATCAAACGCAGTGTTTCGCGCAATGCTATAGAGAGTCCCATGAATCTTGTTGCTACCGGACTTGACCGTAAAGTTTTCCACGCCGAGGCCGCCATACTCTGCCGAGTAGCCCGTGGTCTTGACCTGAAACTGATCGACCACTTCGGCTGACATCGATGTCCATATATAACGTGGATCTCCAACGACCGAAGGAGAGCTGAAAGGGAGACCGTCGACATACATCTGGGTCGAGCTTGGATTACCATTGATGATAAACGGTTCATCGTCCGGGTTGCCACTCGTGAGGTTTGCGGTCACACCGAGAACAAGGAAGGCTACGTCGCTAGCACGACGCTGGGAATTTGCGCCGAATTCGCCCATTTCGATGGGCAGTGCCGCGTAGACATTGTTATCGATCGCGCCGCCCAACACAGCATTCGTTGTTTCCAAAGGCGGTGGCGCATCCGACACCGTCACTGTCTGGCTCGCCGACCCCACCTTCAATGTCAGGTCAAGTCCGATAACCTGCAGCCCATTGAGGGTGATGTTATCGCGGACCAGCGACTCAAAACCAGACGCCGTAATGGTCAGCCTATAGGTTGATGGCTGGAGCGGGGCCAATGAATACCTGCCGCTTTGTGTCGTAGTGCGAACAGTTTGGACTCCCGTCGACACATTCAGCGCGGTAACTTGCGCGCCAACAATGACAGCTCCCGATGGATCGGCAACAGTGCCTTCAATAGTCCCCGTTCCTCCGATCTGTGCCTTCGCGCCAAACGGCGTTACCATAGTAACGAACAGAAGCACGAGCCATCCGCACCGAGAACAGAACCTTAAGATAGACTTCTGACCACTAGAGACCCTTGACATATTCAAGCGTCTTTTTGACGAAAATTGCATGATCACTCCTCCTAAAAAATGGCGTTTTGATGCGAACTCTTGGATCGCGCTGGAGACGCACGGCTAACTTGCCAATCGGACTCTGGCCAAAATCTGAAGGCACACGAACTCTATTCAGAGCAACTTGATATTTCACGATAGCGATTAGTTCCCCAATTGAAACCAACCTTCCGAGCCCAAGATAGCCTGACAATTTTGTCAGTTGCGATCCGGCTACTGTATATGGGATTGGAATGGGTTATGGCAACGTTCAGTACGGTACGTATCGGGCAGATGCTTTCTGAAACCCCGTTTGTGGTAGGTAAAATGAAGAGGTATAGTACCTGTATTCGAGGACTCTTCCTCAAGGATGTGTGGAAAAATGACCGCTCCCGAAGATTCTCAGCTACCAGATGCGGTCGCCGTCATTGAAGAAGTGCATATTGGCGAGGCACTGGAAACCATCCTTAAAAGTGTTCCCTTTTGTTCCAGCAACCAGTACAAATCCCTGCTCCGTTATCTGGTGGAAAATTCCATCAGTGGCCGCGAGGGAATGCTTAAAGAGCGAGTAATTGGAGCTGAGGTCTTTGGAAGAAAGCCGGATTACAACACTGGGGACGATCCGATTGTCCGTACTAGAGTAGGGGAGCTACGAAGGCGGCTCGCGCAATACTACCAGAACGATGAATCGCAAGGATTCGGCATCCATTTCTTCATCCCATCCGGATCCTATCGTGTACATTTTAAATATCTTGCTAAGGGTCCTTCCGCCCAACTTGAGTCTGACGCGCCTATCGGAGTTGTTGATCCCGACCTGGAGAAATCGAATCAAATCACCGCACCAGTAAAGCCCTCAGAGTATCCACAG
>JARLJJ010000384.1 GCA_031291275.1 Formivibrio sp. | reverse complement strand
TTGACAATCTGATACTGCAATCTGATACTGTTTGCATGAAAAGCAGTCCAGACCAGTCAGAGCATGATCCCAACTGGACGAAGACGCCTTATGCAAATTTAGTTCGTTACGAACCATCACGGAAGTATTTTGCCCGTTTACGGGTGAAGGGCAAACTTATTCGGCGCAGCCTCAAAACCACCGTGCTCTCCGTCGCCAAGCTCCGGCTCGCCGACCTTGAAAAAACGGAACGCGGTAATGCGGCCAGCCAGGAGGCGGTTGCGGAAGGCAAAATGACCTTTGGGGACTGCCTTGAGGTTTTTAAAACCCGGCTCGCAAACGACCCTACCGCCAAGCCCAACACCAAGGAATACTACCGCTACCGGATCATGGCCCTGTTGGAATCGTGGCCGGGGTTGGCCGAATTGGACGTGAGACGAATCACAAGGGCGCAATGTCTGGAATGGGGATCACGCAACGCCGGGCAATGCAGTTCATCATCACACAATCACACCGTCAGCATTCTTCGCAAGGTCTTTGAAATCGCCATTGAATCCGGCGCTCGATACGACAACCCCGGCATGGCCGCAAAAAGGGTGAAAGAGCACACCAAGAAAAGCATCGTCCTGCCCAAGTTTGATGAGTTTGGAAAGATGGTGGAAGTCATCAAGAATGGCGGCAGCGGGTTCTCGCAACCGGCTTCCGAACTGGTGGAATTCCTCGCCTACGGAGGAATGCGCATCGGCGAGGCAAAATTTGTCACTTGGGATGATTGCGATTTCAAGCTTGGAAAAATTATCGTCAGGGGCGATCCAGAAACGGGATTGAAAGCCCGCCAAGCCGGTGAAAGCCGTGTCGTGCCCATGATTCCAGACATGCGGAAGCTCCTGGAACGAATGCGGGCAGAACGCCCGGACGAAAGCCCCGACACACCCGTCATGCGTGTTAATGAATGCCAGAAGTCCATTAACCGGGCGTCAAAAATCTTGGGTATCAAACGAATCACCCATCACGACTTGCGGCATTTGTTTGCCACGCGTTGCATTGAATCCCGCGTGGACATCCCGACCGTCTCTCGCTGGCTTGGTCACAAGGACGGCGGTGCGCTCGCCATGAAGACCTATGGGCATTTGCGGGACGAGCACAGCCAGAAAATGGCGGAACAGGTGACCTTTTCAGCCGAACCGGCGAAAAACCTGGAGCCGGTTCCAGGCGCATAGGAAGGAGCAAAACAGGCCGATTCCATTTGCCCTAAAACCGCAATCTATTTAGAACATTCCCCGTGGTCCGAGCCAACAAGCAGCCAGCTTTGGAATGACTCTACGCACGAAACACATGAGTGATCAAATACCAGTCCCAGCCGCCAGCAACACGTTTGAGCGCATCAAGCGTGTCAGCCCGGAAGGCAACGAATCATGGTCAGCCCGCGACCTTGCTCGTGTCCTGGAATACACAAATTTCCGCAATTTCATTGCCGTCATTGCCAAGGCGCTTGAAGCCTGCACGAACAGCGGTCATGCCGTTTCCGACCATATCGTCGAATCCAACGAAATGGTCAGCATCGGCTCGGGCGCACAACGCCCAGTCGAAGATTGGCAGCTTTCCCGGTACGCAGCATAGAGGAGGTAAGGCCCGGAGCGGAATTATCCCCCTTGATTGGCGAGGTGTTTTGAATTGCCTCTGCTGCTGATTGGCCTACGATTGTTAGGAAATATGCAATGGGTTTCCCCATCGGAAAAAGACACTGACAACGCAGCCCTGGAAAAACGTCTTTGGGATGCCGCCGACCAGTTCCGCGCCAATTCCGGCCTGAAATCGCAGGAATACTCCGCGCCGGTTCTTGGCCTGATTTTTCTGCGTTTTGCAGAAGTTCGATTTGCCATTCAAAGGGCCAAGCTCGAAAAGACCGCCGCTTCTTCGCGGCGCGGCTCACGTTTGGACGATCCCGCCGCGTATCACGCGGATGGAATGCTCTTCCTCACGCCCAACGCCCGCTTTGACCATTTGCTTTCGTTGCCCGAGGCCGCCGATGTCGGCAAGGCCGTCAACGAGGCCATGCGCGATATTGAAAAATACAATCCGCAGCTCGCAGGCGTCCTGCCCAAAACTTTTAATCTTTTCACCAGCACGCTCCTTAAAGAACTGCTGAAAAAGGTTTCCGAGATTCCGGCCACGGCTGATTACGACGCTTTCGGGCGCATCTACGAATATTTTCTTGGCGAATTTGCCCGCACCGAAGGCCAGAAAGGCGGAGAATTTTACACTCCCGGCTGTATCGTCCGACTCCTCACCGAAATCATTGAGCCGTATCACGGCCGCATTCTCGATCCTGCTTGCGGTTCAGGCGGTATGTTCGTTTCGTCGGCACGCTTCGTTTCCGAACACAAAAAAAATCCCGCGTCGGAACTCGCCGTCCACGGCGTTGAAAAGACCGATGACACCGGACGCCTCTGCCGGATGAATTTGGCAGTTCACGGCCTTGAAGGGGAAATCCGGCACGGCGGCAACGTCAACAGCTACTACGACGACCCGCACGAGGCCACCGGCAAATTTGATTTCGTTCTCGCCAATCCACCGTTCAACGTCAACGCCGTGGACAAGGAGCGGTTGAAAGATTCGGTTGGCCCAGGCCGTCGTTTCCCGTTCGCCCTGCCACGCACCGACAACGCCAATTATCTCTGGATTCAGCTTTTTTATTCCTCTTTGAATGAAAAAGGCCGGGCAGGCTTCGTCATGGCAAATTCCGCCTCTGACGCCCGCTCATCCGAACAGGACATCCGTCAGCAGATCATCGAAAGCCGTTCCGTAGATGTCATGGTTGCCGTTGGCCCAAACCTGTTTTACACCGTCACGCTTCCTTGCACCCTTTGGTTTTTGGACAAAGGGAAAGCCAAAACCCAGCGGAATGACACGGTGCTATTTATTGATGCCCGGCATATTTACCGGCAAATAGATCGTGCTCATCGCGAATGGACGCCCGCGCAGATTTCCTTTCTTGCCAACGTCGTCCGCCTCTACCGTGGCGAGGAATTGGATTTCACCGTCGGCAATGGCGAAACGGAGGAGAAAATCAAAGAAGTGTTTGGCAAGAAGCCAAAATACACCGATGTCGCCGGACTCTGCAAAGCCGCAACGCTCAAAGAAATTGAAACACAGGGCTGGAGTTTGAATCCTGGACGCTACGTTGGCGTTGCTCCGGGCGAGGAAGTCAGCGACGAGGATTTTAAGGAACAGTTTGAAGCCCTCACCGAAGAACTCGAAACCTTGAACGGCCAAGCCCGCGAATTGGAAGCCACCATTGCGAAGAACGCCGCCGAAATTTTGGCCACATGAGCAAACCCCAAGAGCCAGATTTGCCTCCCAAGAGCCAATTCCTCGTTTATCGCGCGGAAGACGGACATGTGCAAATTGACGTTCGATTGGAGAACGAGAGCGTCTGGCTTACCCAGCAGCACATGGCCGAACTGTTTCAAACCAGCAAACAGAATGTCAGCCTCCACCTGCAAAACATCTTCAAAGAGGGAGAATTGGTGGAGAATTCAGTCGTCAAGGATTCCTTGACGACTGCCAGCGACGGTAAAAGCTACACCAAAAAATTCTACAACCTCGATGCCATCATTTCCGTTGGCTACCGCGTCAAAAGCGCCGTTGCTACCCGGTTTCGCATTTGGGCAACGCAAAAGCTCCGGGAATTCATCGTCAAAGGGTTTGTCCTCGACGACGAACGGTTGAAAAACCCCAATCAACCGTTCGATTATTTTGAAGAGTTGATGCGGCGGATTCAGGACATCCGCACTTCCGAGCGGCGGTTTTACCAGAAAATCACCGACATTTACGCCACCAGCATTGATTACGACCCCACCCAGCCAGAGAGCATTGAATTTTTCCAGACTGTGCAGAACAAAATGCATTGGGCCATCACCGGCCAGACGGCGGCGGAGATCATCCATGGCCGCGCCGACAGCAATAAGCCGCACATGGGTTTGACCAATTGGCGCGGGGCGAAAGTCCGCAAGCAGGATGTCACCATCGCCAAGAATTATCTTAACGAACCGGAACTTGCCGCCCTGAATAATCTCGTTGAGCAATACCTCGTTTTTGCCGAAGGCCAGGCCATGCGGCGCGTGCCGATGCACATGAAGGACTGGATCACCAAGCTGCATGGATTCCTGACCTTGAACGAACGCGTCATTTTGAACCACGCGGGAAAAATCTCGCACGAGATGGCGAAGGAACTCGCCGAGGCGGAATACGAGAAGTTTCACCAAAAGCAGATTGAGCAGGCCGACCAAGCCGGGGGTGATTTTGACAAGGCCATCAAACAATTGCCGCCAGCGCCCAAACGAAAGCGGGGAGGGAAGAAGTGAAAGAGCGGGACGATTCCGGAGGCGTGACGATGGCAAACTGGCGCAAAGTGCGACTCGGGGAGATTTGCCGGTTCAAGTATGGCGAGATGCCCAAGAAGAATGACCTTTCACCCGAGGGCTATCCGGTTTACAGCGGCTACCGCTACGTCGGCTTCTCGCCTCGCTACCACTATGCTGAGCCAGAAATCATCGTAGTCGCACGTGGCGAAGGCGGGACGGGAGACATCAAGATGACTCCACCGTTTTGCTTTCTGACAAATATCTCGATTGCGATTCTCCTTGAGACTCCCGAAGTCTTCAAACCGTTTCTCTTCTATCGGCTTTCAGCAACGACTCTGTGGGAGTTGAGAACCGGCTCGGCGCAAGCACAGATTACGATTGAGCACTTGAAGGACTTCGAGGTGGAGTTTCCCCCTCTCCCGGTGCAACGGCGAATAGCGGGCATCCTGTCGGCCTATGACGAGCTCATAGCGAACAGTCAGCGGCGCATTCGAACGCTTGAGGCGATGGCCCGCGCCCTCTACCGCGAGTGGTTCGTCCATTTCCGTTTCCCAGGCCATCAGAAAATCAAAATGGTGGATTCGCCGCTCGGCAAAATTCCCCACGGTTGGGAGGTGAAGATACTCAAAGACGCTTGCTACCTCACGATGGGGCAATCGCCCAAGTCCGAGTTCTATAACGAGACCGGCGAAGGCCAGCCATTCCACCAAGGCGTCACCAATTTCGGCGACCGCTTTCCGACCGATCGATTGTTCTGCACAGTCGAGGGCCGCGTTGCCGAAGCTGGCGACATTCTGTTCAGCGTCCGCGCACCTGTCGGGCGCATGAACATTGCCGACAAGAAAATCATCATCGGTCGCGGCGTATCCGCGATTCGGCACAAGGAAGGACACCAGGCATTTCTCTGGGAGCAGTTGCGCAACCGTTTCACTGAGGACGACATGATGGGTAACGGCGCAATCTTCGCAGCGGTGACGAAGGACGACATGCAAGGTATCGAGTTGATTTGCCCGCCGTCGCCACTCGTCCTGGATGCCACGAAGCACTTCGAGCCGATTCACACCGAACTAGACGCTCTCACCAAGCAAATCGCCAACTTGCGCAAGACGCGCGACCTGCTACTGCCGCGTCTGCTGTCGGGCAACTGTTCCTTGAATGTATGAGCCTAGACCTTGCCACAATCCTTCCCAACATAACCCACTCCCTTGAGGGAACTGGCTTTCTCTTCGGTGCGGGAACATCATTTGAAGCGGGTTATCCCATGATGGACGGCATAACCCGAAAGGTAGTAGGCGCACTCAAGCCAGGCGAACGCATTGTGTTGGATGAAGTGCTCAAGGCGATTGGATCGGCCTATATTGACGGGGACGCCAAACCAAACATTGAAGAGCTTGCTGATTTGGTTATCGCCCACGCCATTAACTCAAACGATGCCCGGTGCGTTGCACTCGAAACCAAGCTGAGGGAGTTGGTGGTTCAAGAGATACTTACGGTTAAAAATCCGGTTCTCGACAACCACATTCAGTTTTTTCGGGCCCTTTCCAAGCGAACTTTTGGCCGACCATGCACAGTCTGGATTTTTACGACAAATTATGACGTGCTTTTCGAGTTGGCAGCGGCCAAAGCTGGCGTGCTGGTGGAAAACGGTTTTTCAGGATGCACGGAGCGCTTTTTCAACCCTGGTCAATTTAAGGCAACTTCCGGCGAAATTGCAGGGAATCGGTTTATCCCAAACAATCAATTGACCGTAAAGCTGATTAAACTTCATGGTTCGGTCTCTTGGGCAAACGACGCCGGACAGCTTTTTGAGCGGCATCCTGACGCGATCACAGGTTTTGCGAACCGCATCATGGTTTTACCACGACGCAAAAAGGTCATGGAAACCCTTGTCCCACCGCATGACACGCTCATCACCTACATGAACAACGTGCTTGGAAATCAATGCAAATATCTGCTTTGTTGTGGTTTCAGTTTTGGTGACGAGCACATAAATCAGCATCTTGTCCTGCCTGCCCTGACATCGGGGCGCATACGCCTTTTCAGCTTAAACGAGTTTGAGCCTGTCGGCGTCTCCGCGTTCAAAAATCTACCATCGTTTGGCGGCGGCTACTCAAACGAGGTGTTTATTGGCGGGAAGGCGGCAACACCAGGAACAGACCTTTGGAAATTCAGCCAGTTTGTGAAACTCTTTTAACGAAATCTTTTATGAGTGACTACCAGATTGGAAAAGTAATAGCGGTTTCGGGTGACGAAATCTTTGTGTCTCTGCTCGATCACGAGCAATCAACGGGTTCTGAACTTGGGGTCCCGGATTCCATGACAATTCATCTGCCAAGTGCTGCCGGGCCTATGCCCGTGCTGATCGGACAACCCGGAACATTTATTAACATCGCTCTGCCAGCAGGACGTTTGCTCTGCATGGTGACAAGAGTTGAAATGCGCGAGGCTAAAACGACATCTTTGGAACTCCGTGAAGCGGACTCGGATGGCGCTTTCGTTCTCGATCAGGCCAGCCGTGGCCTGGCGACAATCGCTGTCGGGACAATGGACGCAACTGGAAAATTTGAACGTGGCACCGATATTCTCCCGACAATCAATGCGCCGGTGTTTGCCGTTGCGCCAGATCTGATAGACAAAGTTTATTCAAGCTACGCCGAAGGCGATTTTGCCATTGGCAAACTTTCGCTCGTTCCAAGCCAGCAAGCGAAAATCAATCTCGATTCGTTTCTCACTCGCCACGGAGCCATCCTCGGCCAGACAGGCGGTGGTAAATCATGGACTGTCGCATCGTTCATTCAAAAAATGTGTGGCTTTCAGCAAGCAACAATTGTGCTCTTCGACTTGCATGGAGAATATACAACGACCTTCGGTGCTTCTGGCGATGTAATAGCAGCAACCGATTTGGAGTTGCCATATTGGCTGATGAACTCCGAAGAACTGCTTGGTCTTATGGTTGACCGCAGTGAATCAGCCGCACCCAATCAAATTGCAAAATTCAAAGAGCTTTTACAGGCAGCAAAGGAGAATCATGCTGAAAACAAGACTCTTGCCATCAAAAAAATCACAATAGACACACCCGTGTTCTTCGATTTCAACGCAATTTTGAGCGACTTCCGAAGGCTTGACACACAGATGGTCGCCGGCAAAACAAGTGAGAAGCAGGGACCGCTTTTTGGTCAATTTACCCGGCTGCTAATGCGCATTGACTCGCGGTTAAACGACAAGCGCTATGATTTGATTTTCAAGCCGAAGACATACAATACCAGCGCCTCAATGGAAGATTTATTCCGCCGGCTGCTGGGTGAGAAAACGGGCGCACGCAAAAAGGTTGTCGTTGTGGATTTAAGCCCAGTGCCATTCGATGTTCGGTCTTCTGTAATTTCCCTTATCCTTCGCTGCCTGTTTGACTTCGCCTACTGGCATCGCCGCGCGCATAAAACGCGTTTCCCAATCGCGGTCTTTGCAGACGAGGCCCACATTTATTTGAACGATGGCGACACGGCAACTGAGGCTGCGAAACACTCCGCAGAAAGGATTGCTAAAGAAGGTCGGAAATATGGTATCAGCCTCACAGCGATCAGCCAACGCCCGCGCGAGGTTTCAGCTACAATTCTTTCACAATGTAACAGCTTCCTTTGTCTCCGAATATCAAATCCAGATGACCAGTCATACGTTAAAAGCCTTTTGCCGGATTCCGTGCGCGGTATAACAAGCATGTTTTCCACATTGCGGCGTGGTGAATGTATATTACTTGGAGACTCTGTGATGATGCCAACTCGCATCAAGCTTGACCCGCCCAATCCCGCGCCGGTAAGCGATGATGTCTCTTTCTATAAATCTTGGAATGAAGCACCGAAGGATGTTGATTTTGCCAAAGTCTTGAAGGCATGGCGAGACCAAGACGTTACACCCTAAAACCATGTCCCACTCCTACACCGAAGACCAGCTTGTCGAACAACCCGCAATCGGGTTGTTCGCAGAGCTTGGTTGGCAAACGGTTTCGGCGTCGGAAGAAATCTTTGGTGCAGGCGGAACGCTGGGGCGTGAGACAAAGGGAGATGTGATTTTGTTGCCTCGTCTGGAGGCCGCCTTGAAACGGCTGAATCCCACCCTGCCTCACGAAGCAATTGCTTTGGCGTTGGATGAATTGACCCGTGACCGTTCCGCAATGTTGCTTGAGGCGGCAAACCGCGAGGTTTATCAGCACCTCAAGGAGGGAATCAAAGTTTCCACACCGGATCGGGAACGCGGCGGCCAGAAAACCGAGCGTGTTCGTGTCATTGACTGGCAAAACCCAACCTCCAATGATTTCTTGGCCGTGCGGCAAATTACTTTCGCTGGACCGCTTTACACCTGCCGACCGGACATCATTTGTTTCGTCAACGGTTTGCCGCTTGTCCTGTTTGAATTCAAAAAGCCGGGCGTTCCCGCGCGTGAGGCTTTTGACGAGAACATCACCAGCTACAAGCACCCACAAAACGGAATTCCCGCCTTGTTCGCCTACAATGCGCTGCTCATCGCCTCAAATGGCACGGATAGCCGCGTCGGCTCGCTTACGGCGGAGTGGGATCGGTTCTTTGAGTGGAAGCGTGTTGAGAGTGAGAACGAACCGCGCCGGGTATCGCTTGAAGTGATGATTCGCGGGACGTGCGATAAAACCCGGCTGCTCGATCTGGTGGAAAACTTCACGTTGTTTTCGGAACACAAGGCCGGGCTAGTGAAAATCATCGGCCAAAACCACCAATTTCTAGGAGTGAACAACGCCATCGCTTCCATGCTGACCGCACGAAAGGCCGGTCACGGACGTGGCGGCGTATTCTGGCAGACCCAGGGCAGCGGTAAAAGTTACTCGATGGTGTTCTTTTCCCAAAAAGTCCTGCGCAAAGTTGAAGGCAACTGGACTTTCGCGGTTGTTACCGACCGCGTGGAATTGGACGACCAAATTGCCAAAACCTTCAAAGCGTGCGGGGCGGTAAGTCAAGCCGAAGGCGATGAATGTCACGCCGCAAGCGGCGACCATCTTCGCAAGTTGCTACGCGGAAATCACCGCTATATTTTCACACTCATCCAAAAGTTTCAGACACCGGAGATGCTTTGCGACCGGCCCGACGTGATCGTGATGACCGACGAAGCGCACCGAAGCCAATACGACACTCTTGCGCTTAATATGCGCGCTGCGTTGCCCAAGGCGATGTTTCTGGCATTTACCGGCACGCCGCTGATTGATGGCAGTGAGCGAACCAAGGAAATTTTCGGCGACTACGTTTCTATTTACGACTTTCAGCAATCCGCCGAGGATGGCGCGACCGTGCCACTATTTTACGAAAACCGCACGCCGGAGTTGCAGCTTGTGAATCCTGACCTCAATGAGGACATCTACAATCTCATTGAAGCGGCGGAACTCGATCCCGAACAGGAATCAAAACTTGAGCGTGAGTTGAGCAAGCAATACCACATCATCACCCGCGATGACCGGCTGGAAACCGTGGCGCAGGACATCGTGCGGCATTTTCTTGGACGCGGCTTCAATGGCAAGGCCATGGTCGTGTCCATTGACAAGGCCACGGCGCTCAAAATGCACGACAAGGTGCGGAAGTATTGGGCGGCGGAAATCGAGAAGGTGAAAAAGGAGCTTGGCCGTTACGATTTGCCGAAGGACAGGCAGGATGAATTGCTGGACCGGTTGCAGCGTTTGCAGACAACGGACATGGCGCTCATCGTTTCGCCAGGGCAAAACGAGATTGAGCAGATGAAGAAGCACGGCCTCGACATCGTGCCGCATCGCCAGCGAATGAATGACGAGGAGTTGGCCGAGAAATTCAAAGACTCGAAAGACCCACTTCGTCTGGTGTTTCTCTGCGCCATGTGGCTGACGGGTTTTGACGCACCAAGTTGTTCCACGGTGTATCTCGACAAGCCGATGCGGAACCACACGCTCATGCAGACCATTGCGCGGGCAAACCGCGTGTTTCCCGGCAAGCACAGCGGCTTGATCGTGGATTATGCCAACGTGTTTGCTTCGCTGGAAAAGGCACTGGCAATTTACGGCGCGGGAAAGAATGGCAAAACCCCCGTCAGGGATAAAAAGAAGCTGGTTGAGGATTTGCGAAAGGCAGTGGACGCGGCGGCGCTTTTCTGTGCAAACAAGGGTGTCGTTCTTGCTGCCATTGAACAGCTCGCCGCCGGCAGCCTGGAGCGTTTGCAACGGATGGATGATGCTGTCAATGCGCTGATTTCGCCCGACCCGCTCCGCCGCGAATTCTTGGCCCATGAACGACTGGTGAGCACGCTTTACAGCGCCGTCAAACCAGATCCGTCCGCGCTGGAGTTTTCAGGACGGGCGGCCTGCCTGTCTGCCATTGCCGATGCCATCCAAACAAAGCTTAATCCCAAGCCGGCGAACATCGCCGGGATCATGGGCGACATCAATAAATTACTGGACGCCTCAATTACCGGGGTTGAAATGCCCGCGAAGGCCGCGCCGGTGATGGATTTGACAAAAATTGATTTTGAGGCTTTAAGGCGGCGATTCAAAGAATCCAAACACCGGAACACCGACCTTGAAGTTCTGAAAGCAGCCATTCGAGCGCAGCTTGAAAAATTGATACGGTTGAACAAAACCCGTTTGGATTTTCAGGAAAAGTTTGAAGAGCTGATTGAATCCTACAACAGCGGCAGCCGGAACATCGAAGAATTGTTCGAGGAGTTGCTAAAACTCAGCCGCAATCTTTCCAGCGAACAGGAGCGGCACGTCCGCGAGCACATGACCGAGGAGGAATTGGTGATTTTTGACATTTTGACTCGGCCAGCGCCGGAATTGAGTGCCGAGGAACGGGCCGAGGTCAAAAAGGTTGCGCGTGAGTTACTGGCGCGGCTCAACCAATTGCTTGTAATCAATTGGCGGCAGAAATCATCCGCCCGTTCGCAACTCAAACTCGCGATTGAAGACGTGCTTGATGTTGGATTGCCCCGTATTTACACACCTGAATTATTCCACCAAAAATGTTCCAACGTGTTTGAGCATTTCTACGAAAATTACACGGGGAGCGGCCCCAGTATTTACACCGCCGCTGGTTGATTCTCTTTTTTCAGCGCCCGCTCCACAAACCGGACGAATTTCGGATTCCGGTATTTCTTGGTTTCTTCCCAAACTACACGGGGGAGGGGAAGCCTGAAAAAATCCCCGGCGTCCACCGCCAGTTCGTGCAGCGTGAGCAATCCTCCCGACCTTGCGACCAACCAGACAGTTTGGAAGTGGGAAATCACCAAGCGAAGGAACTCCGCCTCGGCTATCGAAATCGGACGAGACAGATTGGCATCGCCAAGGAAGACCCTCTTCAAGTCCTTCCGACTCCAAGCCTCGCCCCACAGTTCCCGGTGGTGTTCCGCGATGGTCAGCAGGTTTTCGCTCTCTTTGGCCCGTGCCTCACGATGAGCCGCAATCACCGCCAGCCAAAGGCTGCCGAGAATGCCAATTGTCTGAATGACATTGAAGTTGCTGTCAACCCAATGTGCAAAACCCGCCATGTCACCCCTTTTACATCGAGGGACTGACTCTTGCAAGGGTGAAATGAAAGACGGACGGTGGCGGGCCGCTCAGGCCGCAGGCAACTCCGCTCGCGCCGCGATTATGACGTGACGCGGAATCTTGACCACCTTTTCATTCGGCCCAACGCCCGGACCGGGTGGCATCTCTTTGGCGGCATCCTCAGTAATGTCGAGTCCGACCACCGCAAAGCTGCCATCTTTCATTTCAAGAAGTTGCGGGCAATTGCGGGCACACAAGCTTCCATTGCCCTGTCCAAGTCTTTTTAAAAACATAATTTTGCCTTTCTCTCGGGAATTTCGCTTTGTGCGGAATTCCACACACATTTTTCCACAGATTTTGCGACTGTCAAGGGGTGAAACCGCCGCGAAACATCGTTGGACACCTGGTTCGGGAATTGCGCGAGAAAAAGGGCCTGACCCAGGCCGAACTGGTGGCCAAACTGAATTTGGCTGGTTGGGATGTCAGCCGGGACATCATCGCCAGAATAGAGGGGCAAATCCGCTGGGTTGCGGATTTTGAACTCGTAAAGCTCGCCGAGGGGTTGGGCCTGGACGCCCCCGCCTTGATTCGCCAGGCCATTGCCAAGGGGCAACAGCGGCCGCAATCGCTCCCAACTCTGATTCGCAGGGTATGACGCCAATCCGCAACCTCAAATTGAGCCTAATGCCATGTCAACACCGCCGCCGAGGAAATCGCCCATGACAATCCAGCCGGAGCGGGCGGACGCATTCACAACGGCCGGATTTTCCTTGTGTCCTGCGGCTGATCTACTTTAATTGCAACTTAAGCATCAGCCGCACAGCATCTAGTTGTATTTGAACGCTGGCTCGGTTGTTTTTTAACGGAATTTTATGGCACTTCAAGACGAGTTCGTGGCCCAGTCGAACGGGGCGCATTTCCTGCGCGCCGATCTCCATATTCATTCTTTTGGCGGTGGCGGATCCTACGACGTCAAAGACAACACAATGACTCCGTCTGCCATCGTGGATTTAGCCATCGCGGAGAATTTGCAAGTCATAGCAATCACGGACCACAACACCGTTGGGAATGTGCGTGAGGCAGTTCAGTACTCGGCGGGGAAGAACATTTTGGTTGTTCCAGGGGTTGAACTGAGCACTCTAAGCGGGCACCTTTTAATTTATTGTCCGACGCCAGACTCGTTGGAGGCGTTTTACGGGAAGCTTAAAATATCAGGTAACAAACAAGCCTGTATGGAAACAATGGCGCAGTGCCTTAAATATGCCGCAGAGTTTGGCGGCTTTGGCGTTTGCGCACACGTGGACAGCGATTCGGGACTCGAAAAAGCGCACCCGAAGTACGATGCCTTTAAACAAGAGATTTTGAATTGCGAGAATTTGCTCGGTTTGGAAATTACCCAAGCCGCAAATTCTGATTGGTTTTCTCACGTTGATGTCAACGCCGACCGGAAAAACTGTGCAGCCTCACGTCGCCAGCATCTTGGCCAAGAGAGTGAGGTGTCTCTGGCAAAGGTGATGGGTTCAGATTCTCACACATTAGCCGCCGTAGGACGGAACGCTAATAATCAAAAGCGTCTCACACGGTTTAAGATGGAGACTCTTTCATTTGAGGCTCTCAAGGTCGCTTTCTTGGATTGTGCGGCACGAGTTCGGCTTGAAGATTTAGTCCCACGTTCAGTGCCACGTTTCATCGGAATGAAGTTGGAAGGTGGGTTTCTTAAGGATCAGGTCATTCATTTTAATAATAACCTGACCTGCATTATCGGCGGTCGCGGTGCGGGCAAGTCAACGATGCTTGAGTCGTTGAGAGTTGGCTCTGGGAATGGCACAGGAAAGGACATCGTCGATTCGGATGTTTGGCCCGACTGCATTTCACTCATTTTTGAAGATGCGGCGGGAGCGCAGCAAACCCTTGTCCGCAGTAAACTTGGTGAAGTCACCAATCCGAACCCGGACGGACCAACAACGATTTCCATCGAAAGTTATGGTCAGGGTGATACAGCCTCAACAATTAAGAATTGCGACAAAGACCCAACTATCCTGCTGGCATTTCTCGATACTTTTGTCGATTTGGCTGCCTTAAAAACGAGGGACGACGAGATTCGCGATCAGTTGCTCAACAACCAAACAGAGATTGAAAAACTTCAGCTTGACATCAATAGAATCAAGGAAGTCGAAGGACTTAAAAAAGTAGCAGACGGTCAAGTTGCAACATTGAAGACGCAAAAGGCCGCTGAGGTTGTTCAGCTTGAGGAAAAGCTCGCCGTTGAGCGCATCTTCCGGGATAGGCTGCGCGCCGCATTGGGCGCACTCCCGGCAGCCATGATTGCCGGATTGAGCACTGACGAACTCAAGCAGACGATGGAAAGTATAGACGGAACCGCTCTCGCAGTCGGGAAGGCGCAATTTGAAGCCGTGAAGAATATCACCGACGGTTTGATCGTCACCTTGGGTCAAATCTCCACCGGGGCTCAAAACAAAGTCACAGAGGCCGCAAACGCCATTAGTGCGCAACTTGCATTGTGGGTGTCAGAAGAAAAGAAGACGAAGGAGAAGATCGAGGAATTAAGGCGTGAACTCGAAAAGCAAAAGATCAAGCTGGATATGGCTTTTATTCGGAAAGTCACTGCTGATGCGAGCAACCATGCCGCCAAACTCATCGAACTCAACAAGAGCATACCCAAGCAAAAGGCTGCTTTCGGAGTCCGTTCCGCCTTGTTAAAGGAACGTCGAGAGCTAAAGGCGCGAATGTTTACTATGCGTTCGGGCTTCGCAACCTTAATGAATAGGAATCTTGCCACCAGCGTTTCGGACTATTCTGTTAACTTGAAGTTCACCGAAGGGACGATGTCAGCCCATTTTGAAGAGCTTATTAAGTCTGCGATGGGATGGCGAACTTCGCAGGTTCCAAAAGCGGCGATTATAGCATCGAAGTTGTCACCGTTTAATTTGCTCGATGCACTGGACAAGAAAAACGTGGTGCCCTTGATTACTTTGAAGGATGAAAATGGCAACTTAGTATTCTCAACAAAAGAAGCAAATGATATTATCACAAAGCTGTCGGAATGGGCGAACTATGTTGCCATCCAGCGTTGCGCGTTTGATGACCATCCTTATATAAAAGTCACCAAGATGGTGACTTTGCCGGATGGCAGGCGTGTCCCGATTTTCAAGGACTTCTCCAAATTGTCCTTGGGGCAACAACAGTCAATCCTGCTTACTATTCTCCTGTTCTCCCAAAGCACCGCCCCGCTAATAATTGATCAGCCAGAGGATAACTTAGATAGCGAATTCGTTTACACGACTCTCGTTCGCTCGCTGCGAGCAATTAAGGAAAAGCGCCAAGTGATCATTGTAACCCACAACGCCAATATTGCTGTTTTAGGCGATGCCGAGTTGATTATTCCGCTGAGAGGACAAAGCGAAAATTCTGTAATTCGAGATCGCGGCTCAATTGACACGTCGGCTACGAAAGATGTGTCTTGTGCCATTCTGGAAGGCGGCGCCAAGGCATTTAAACGTCGCCAGAAACTTTACGGCTTTTGATCCATCGGGCACGTCGCAACCCCCAAAATGCTGGTCTGAAAATCCGGAACGAACTCTACTGGTAATTCGCACAATGTTAATTATGTCTAATATGCGGCATTATTAACATTATTTTGCCGGGCTTTGTGGTGTTGCTGTCATCCCCTGTTATGGTTTAGAACTGTCCCTCAGAATGCAGGACAAGGGTGGCAGTTTGGCGGCAAAACAACTCGCGTATGAAAATCGGCGGGCAAACCTTGTTCTTGCTCCGAAAGATTATTTTCTCGGACCTGTTTTCGCCGCTGCCCCGCAGTCTGGCCCGCGTGAAGTCACGATTGCCGACCGGCATTATCTGATCGGCGGCTTTCATCCCATGGACGACAGCATCCGGCCGCCAGCCTTGGACGTGCGTCACGCCCGCGCCATTTTCTCCCTGTTGAGTTTCCGTGATCCGTATGACGACACCCGTTTGATTCGCTTTTCTTTCAATGAATTTTGCCGATGCTACGCCCGAACGAACGGCGGGCGATACTCTCGCGCCATCAAAAAGATCGTCCGCGACCTCATGGATTCCTACATCCGTGTGACCGATGTTAAATCCGGGATTGCCCATGAATATCGTCTGATTGAGCGCATAGACATTGAAAAACGCCCAATCCGCCGGAGGGACTCCGGGCTTGCCCGCTCGCCCCAACTGGAAATGTGGTTTCACAGTTGCACCCTTTCGCCAGAATTTTGCGGGTTGTTATCCCGCATCGCTGAACTTCAACATTTGAAACTGGATGTCTTTAATGCCATCCGCTCCCCGCTTGCCCAGGCTATTTACCTCTACATCCCCAGCCGCGCCTACCATCACACGGAAGCCGATCCCTTTGAAATCACGCTGACCAATTTATTGAACCAGGTTTCCGCCACCGTTCCAAAACACAAATCGCGGCGAAAGGAATTGTTCACCAAGAACAACAACCCCGTTATCGGACAGCTAGACGGGTTGGAAACTTTGAATGGCCGGTTCCGAGCCAAACTTGCAGAGACGACCGACGGAACCGACTGGAAATTACAAACGTGGGTTGAGAAAATCGCTCGCAAGAAGTCGGCGGATTCCAAGAGCACAAAACTCGTTGCCGCGTATTTGAAAAGCGGACGCCCGCGTGAGCTATTGGAGCAGGCGCTTTCAAACATCCCCACCCTTTCCGAATACGAGCTTGATCTTCTTGCGGCTGCACGCGTTGAGCTTGGTAAAAACCGGCGGTTTTTTGAGATGGCTAAAGCCATTCTCCGCGAGCCACGTTTTGTCTCCCTTTTGGCTGAGGCGAAAGGTGACGAATTGGAGGGGCGGGCAGCCAAAAAGAATCCAACCGCCAGGCTGATTCACCGGATCATGGAGGCCATTGCGGCACCAAAGCCAGCCAACCCGCAGCCATAATTCGGGTTTGGACATCTAGGGAAAACCCATAGAGCTTGTTTGGACATCTAGGGAAAACTCTAAACATTGTTTGGACATCTAGGGAAAGCCGCTTTTACAACTCGTTGATCTTCAATAGAGTTTAAGCCTGCGTTTCTCCCTCCCCTTTAATGATCCCCCATCAATGTATTTCCCATTGGGAACGCGATATACATCGCATCAAGCCGGACATGAAAAACCATACGTAGTACGATACTACGATGATTTGACTCCATCCCACGGATTTTCTATATGTTTGAACAGCCCCAGTTCTTCCGTGCCGTTTTCGTCCTCCCAGCCCTGTGCTCAACTCGCCAATGGTGCCACCATGGACTGCCGCTGTTTTGTCGCCACCACGACCGGGTATTTTGCCGTCGAGGATGCCGCCGGCCAGCTTTCCGTTTACCCCGCCAGCCAACCCCAAGTCATCCCTGGATCGCAGGCAATTGCGATTTGGTCATGCGCCGGGTTTTCAGACCCGAGACCAACCGGCGATCTCACCGCGCTGGATTGCCATGATCTCGGCTTAACGCTTCTGGACGTTCGCGGACTTGCCTCTCTCAAAACACTCGATTGCTCCCGCAATGCCTTGACCGAACTCGATCTGACTGGCCTTGCCGCCCTCGAAAATCTTTACTGCGATCAAAACCCCTTCGTTGGCCTCGATCTTCGCCCATGCCATTCACTAACCTTCGTCGGGTATGCTTCCCGGCTTTTCGGCAATTCAGAATCTCCCATGCCGCGCCTGGGCAGTTTTGTTTGCAAAGACGGGCCTGGACTTTTCTTCCACGCAAGCCGCTCCGCCGGTCTATTCAATACAGACAACGATACCCGTTGCGCGGAAAAGTACATCAGCCCCCGGGTGCGCCCCCTTACCCCTGCCGAAACCGAAATCCGTTCCATCGCCTACGCCCTCAAGGAAGCCAACGCTGACGCTATTGCCACCGCCGCCCCCGCAATGGCCGCGCTCATAGACGGCCCTTGCTGGCTTGTCCCCATCCCGGCCAGCGATTGCAACCCGAACGCAAACCTAGCGCTCGCTCGCGCCATCGCCGCGCTCGTTCCCGGTGCCCGAATCAAACTTGCCATTGAACGCTCCCAACCGGTTGAATCCTCAACCGCCCGCCGCCGCAATCACCAATTCGGCTTGGAACCCCATGAACATCATTTTGTCCGCACAGGTGGCCCCCTCAGTCCCCTACCCCTGTTCTTCGTGGACAACGTCATTACCACGGGCAACACCATTCGCGCCGCCCGTGCAGTCTTGGGTTGGGGAACCGGGTTGGCCTACGCCGATGCCAGCAGCCCGTTTAACACCCGGCTCCGCCAGTCTGCCAGACCAACGCCAGCCGTGGCGCTGCTACATTGAGCAACCGGAGGCTACGAGAATGCAATACCCATCTCGGCTTCGTAAATTAACGCAGATCAAAAAGATAAAGCAGTGCCGCCCAGCCACTCGGAAGCATTTGAGTCGGCATCTCCTTGAGTCCTTCGCCATATCGCACCGCCATTTCCAGCATGAATTTCGCGTGGAAGAACGCCTCCAATTTCGGCCGGGTGGTTTTCAACCATTCATCCTCAATGCTTAGACCGTTCAGACGAGCTTTGACATAATCCTCAAGATTACCCTCCAGGACTGGCTGGCCTCCCGGCCCACCCTCCTTGATGATCCTCTCGAACCATTTGTTAAAGGGCCGCTCGCTCAGGGTCTTCAGCACCCGGACAATGTCGTCCGTTGATTCCCAGATGCCATCCACCTTGAAGCTCTGGTGGTAAAATCGGTAGATCGGGTCTTCGTAGCCCCAATGACTCGACGCGCCGGCCAGGACCCTTTTCAATTCCGGCAGCTTCGCCTTGAGGTTGTGGTAGAAAATTTCCATTTCGCGCGACTCCTCCTGTGCCTTCCAGATTTCAGGGTGTTTTTCTGGATTCACACGGAGCCTGTCGTCCTGCCGGAAAACGGAACCTCCTGCCACCAGATCATTTAGACAGTCGCCAGTGATTTTTCGGGCGGATTCTTCTGGAAACCACCTGGCAACCAATGCCGCCGAAATCCGCTCGATCAATTCTTTCTCCGGGAATTCCGCGTGCATGGCCAGATCCCGGACGATCCTTCGTTTCCAAATGCGTGGGATTTCCTGCTGCCAGTCCAACCGCCGGGTTGTTCTCTTGAGACTCGCAAACTCCTCTTCCGCACGAGCCGCAGCCGCATCATTTTGGCAATAAGCAATGCCGTCTTCCTCATCGTAGAACCGTTCCGGGTCCGGTTCCTTGCGGGAAATCCGGCCAGGATTCATCAGGCCCGGATTGCCCGCCATGTCCCAGGTTTCGACGACGTGCCGCAACTCATTTTCAAACAGCACCATCGCCGGCAGGCTGGCCGTAGGTTGCTCCACCACTTCTTGTGTTGGCATTGGCGTTTCCATGGACAAAACCTACTCCAATTCCAGACACGCGCAAATTTTTACGGACCGGCCCTGTGGCAGAACTGGCAGAATCGAGTTGAAGGCACCGGAGCAGCAACCCCCGTCGCGACGAGACTGGCATTCATTCGTTTCTCCGCCTCCCCGCCACCCTCCCGGCTGCGTTCCTCATTCACGCCAGACTCGTCGCTCCCCCAGGGAATAATTCCCTTGTGAGCTTGGCAAATCCGCCGCTCCACTGCGTTCCGGGGGCCGCCCGCTCGCCAACCCTTTCCCCTATGTCGGCTGGCGTCCTCCTCCACTCCGCTGCACTTGCGGCTTTCCCAACTCACAAGCGAATCAAACACCGGGCCTCACGCCGGCCCGGACCCGCACGCCAAAGGACGGCATCCTTTGGAAACCTCACGTTCAATCGCCCGCTGTCCGGCGCAGAGACAGGCGGCGCAAAAGAAGTTGCGTATTTATCAGCGCAATTTTTTTACTGCATCCCGAATCTCTCGCGCTAAATTACACCTAGGCTATGAAAACACCACTCAACCCCAGCATTGATCCTTCTGCATGGGCAACCCCCGATATTCTCACTGATTCCAGCCAGGTACGTGGCACCTATGATCCTTTCGGTTTCGTTGTCAGCCTTTCCCATGACATGCACAACCTCCTTGACCAAACTCCGGCCGGTATTTTTGGAACTGGCACACACAGCCAAGAACAACTGGACGCATTTTCCACCTATTTCCATGAAACGCTGCATTGGTGGCAACACATCGGCAGCACCTCCGGGTTGCTTCTTTCCCTTACCCGTCCGATGCAAACGCATATCAATTATGAACACCTACAATTCATCCTCAAAGAAATTGGCCCGCAAAAGCCACTCGAACACCTGACTAACCGACAAGTACAAACGTATTCTACATCCGTTGAAAGTTGCTTGAACAGAATCGTAAACAATTGGTACGACTTGATGTTTAATCGGCGCATTATTCTGAACCCACAGATAATTTCCAAACTTATCGGCAGCCCCTATTTCGATTCCCAGGGCCACTCCATCTTAATCTGCCTCGCAAATTGGAACTTGCTGCTTGAGGCAACATTTGACAAAAGCCATCGCTGCGTTCCCGATCCACGACGCTGGGAACAATCTATCGCCAATTTGCGCAACCAAAGAGTCGAAGGCTTTTTTTACGGCTCTTCTGTCAAAACGACTACAATTGGAGCTTTACACATCTTTGAAGGACAGTCTCGTTTCAACCAGATTCAATACCTTTACCTATCCACAAAGGGGAAAATGTCTTGGGATGCATTTCGCCAGAAGGGAATGCTTCGCGGTGTTTATGTCGAAGCATTTGAGTATTTCTTGAAGGTTACGGGCTATGGCTGGCCTTCCACCCCGATTGATGCTGAAGTGCTACTCTTTCTTATTATCTGTGATTTGGCAATCAATCCCAGTGACGGCTATCCATTTGATATAAGACATTTTGAATCGCTGATCGAGTCCACCGACCCTGGAATCCGATTTGCTTGGTTTTGTTCCCAAGCAAAGATGCGGCCAAATTTGCGGGCGGCGCTGGAGAAGTGCGGTGTCGAGCAATATCTCGAAATTTCAACTTGTCTGTGCAAGACCCTTGCCTGTGCGACACCTGTAGAAATAGCCACTGAGTTGACGAATTGGACTTCAAATGGCGTGGGATTTTCGGAATTAATGCTTCAAGACGACATTTCCAATTATTCCGACGAGAACCTTCCGTTGAGGCTATGCTTTGCCAAACATCTACGATTCGCCAAGGAACGGATTCGCCGACCTGAGTTTTTCTGTTGGCCTGCAATGTTTCTTGTTGAACGTCAGGGAGCAGATGTGGATCTGAAAGATTCGCTTAGTATCTTTGACAAGCATCAACCCCCTTTTATCCTCCATCCGAGCGGCGAAATTCGACCAGCGATTTTCCAAGGAACGCCCGAGGGAAACACCTACAAGACTTTCAATTCATTTTACTACTGGATTTTGCAATATGATTTGGTTGAGCAATGGATAATAAAACCAGGTCCGTTCCAATTGGATTTTACCTGGATGCACCCCCTTTATACACCCGCAGTCACCAAACCATTCGCCGACAGAGGATTTAGGGAGAACTTTGGCATTTCCCTCGACGATTTTTCGATAATTTGAAACGCTAAAGTTCTTCAATGCTTGAGACTTTCATTGATTGGGCCTCCCGCCGGCCCAAACCCGTGCGCCCAAGGAGACTCCTTGGGAATCCCGCATTCATAAATTCCGCCCCCTTCGCGACGAGACTGGCAATCATTCGTTTCTCCGCCTCCCCGCCACCCTCCCGGCTGCGTTCCTCATTCACGCCAGACTCGTCACTCCCCCAGGGAACAATTCCCTTGTGAGCTTGGCAAATCCGCCGCTCCACTGCGCTCCGGGTGCCGCCCGCTCGCCAACCCTTTCCCTTGTGTCGGCTGGCGTCTCCCTCCACTCCGCTACGCTTGCGGCTTTCCCAACTCACAAGCGAATCAAACACCGGGCCTCACGCCGGCCCGGACCCGCACGCCAAAGGACGTGTCCTTTGGAAACCTCACTTTCAAAAATTCCCCTCCCCCCAACATGGAAACATCTGGCCGGAGCTATCGCCACCAGCCCGATGCCTCCATGCCGCCCGATGCTTGTGCGACCAAAACGAAAAACGCCTTTCTACGCCAAGCCCTGGAGGGAAGCTCCGAACCGTCCTTTTTCGTTTCCGTCGCAATAGTTCCCAGACTCGCCTCCCCCACCGCTTGGAGACTGTACTGATCGATTCCCCTTGAAAGAACGCTGCGCTCTACGCCTCGATCAGTACAGACTCCTGCGTTCCCCAAGTGAAAGCGCAACTGGTGAGCTTTCTCCGTCGCAACTGCCGTTCCGCTTTGCCCCATTGCCCTTGCCGCTCCAGGCAGTGTGCGCCGTCGAAACTCCCCAGACGCGCACCGATAAACGGTTTTGTCAGGCTTCCTGCAAAAAAGACAGGCAGGAAGCCCGCCAATCCCGCCCGCTGTCGCGGAAATGGTTTGGAGAATCTGTCGAGGCTTCCGCCATGATCCAAGGCGCTTTTAGGGTGAAAATTTCCTGACCTGTTAGTCTTTGGGCGCGACGCGCCATTGCTTCGCGGGCAGGTCAGCGTTGACATTGCAGGTTTGGCATGGTTGAATCTCTGACTACTGCGGAACGTGTCATGCAAAAATTGCCATTACCTTCTGACGATATTGGAGACATCCTACGTAGGTTTTACGCCACGTATGGAATGCCAACCGAAGGCCCCCCGGCAGGGCTGGATGTTACACAGATTCTTGGCGGCGACCCTTTGCCAGCCGGAGAGCGTGAGATTCTCCTCAGCGCGCTGAATGACCAAGTGTTGTTGCGGCAGTTTTCTGGTTGCCGAAAGATTCTTGAAGACTTGGCCACTCGTTTGACAAGTGACGAGTTGATGCGTGAGTTGTCGAGCGTTGCGTCACATTCCGATCAAGAATTTGACCAGATGTTGAGCGGTGTATTGTGGTTCTCATTGGCAAGTTCGCTCGATCAGCGCCGTGATGGACTTCCTGTGACTCCGTTCGACGAGCACTTCGAGATACCGTTTCCCGTGAAAGCTCGACTCACCGTGGAAGGGTCGCTTGTATTACGGTTGTACGTTGCCTTGGTTTATATGCGCGAAGGCGTTTTGAGCAATCGTATTGCGCACGGCGCTCGGTCTGGCAATCCGTGCTGTGGGCTTGTTAGCAAGCTCCTTAATTCGGACTATGTGCGGCGTATTCGCAACGCGTTGTCCCACGGTTCATTTTCATCCTGTGTTGTCGGCATCGCGTTTCGAGATGACAATGGTCTTGTCGTAGCAACTCCCAACTTTTTGAGTTGGCTATGCACTTGGCTTATGGTGATTCAACTCCAGGCGCTTTCGGCAGTTTCACGCGCAGACAGTACCACATCCTAACACCGTATCGGTGTTCTTAATTTCGATCTTTGGCGCGGCATCGCCCGCCATTGGCGATTAAACATAATGGGCCGCGACCGCTTCGCGTAGCCAGTCTGCTTCGGGCGGCACCCTGCCGGGCTGCCCGCCTTTTTGTCTTTTTGTTTTATGGTCTGATTTGCTCTGTCTCCGGTTTGTCTTGTCGCCCTCACGGTCTCGCTTTCGCTCCGGGGCCGACGCGTGACCCTCCCCATCCGAGGCCCCGCCCGCTGGCCGCCATCGCTCGCGAGCCTTTTCGTGAAGGGCGACTACACCAAACCGAGCGACAGCAAGTCGCAAATCAATACCATGAATACAGACAAAAACAGTTACACAGCCACCCAGTCAGGGACGCCTGCCCAACCCGAGCAGACAGTTTCGGACAACACAGCAAGCAAATGCCTGAAAGACGATCTATTGGCCGAGTGCCACGAGCTTGTCAGGCTGACGCAGTATGACGCGAAGGCCGGAATCTCATTCTGGCCGCATGTTCCCAGCGATTGTAACGATTGCGGAAGATGCACCAACGGCGCGAGAGTGATCGCCGAAAAGTTCGGCGGTCTTGTTGCAGGATACCAGATTGAAGACACAGACCCGCAAACTCTCGTGGGAGCCGATGCTGGGGGGCATGATTTTGCCATAGTGGGAGGCTTTATTGTGGACTGGTGGGGGTGGCAATATGAAATGGCATTGAAAACACCCGTGCTAACCATTGCCGATGGAATTGCCCAAGGAAAATATAAGCCCCAGAAGGATTGGAAATTTGCCCCGCTGTTCGTGGCTCAGGAACCGGACAATCTTCAAGATTGCTACGAGTGTTCAAAGAAACCTGCACGCAAGAGCTGCGAAAAGTGGCTTGTCCGTATCGTCAGGAGCATCCAACTGGAGGGAGACGTTGAAGTTGAAGCAAATGACTATTGGGCAGCCATTGCCGAAGCTGAAAAACAGCCAATGTCAGCAGTTAAACAGTGGAAACTCATGTTTGACAACTCCTCTGCGGACCTCGACTCCGGCGTAGTTCTCACCGAAGACGCACAAGACCCCGAAGACCCAAAACTCGCCGCGCTCCTAAACGAATTGGCGGGACAAAAAAGGACCCAAGCTCCTGCAAAATAATCTGAACCAAGACAAAGCCATGAACACACAAAACACCCCCCCAACCAGTTCAGCGGCCAATGCCCACGACGGGCAGACCGCCGCCGACAACAACGCCCCCACCGTTGCCTTTCCTCGCCCCACCCCCGCGCAAGTGGGGGAACGAGCGGCGGCACTTGACGCAGCAACCTTGAACATTGCCAGCATGGTGAACCAAATCACGCACGGCGATTGCGCCAAAGTCTTACGCCAGTTGCCCGACGCTTGCGCCAACATGGTTTTGACCGACCCGCCCTATCTTGTGCGATACAAGGACAGAGCCGGGCGGACTGTCGCCAACGACGACAACACCCGCTGGATGTTCCCGGCCTTTTCGGAGCTTTACCGGGTGCTCAAGCCGGACTCCTATTGCGTCTGCTTCTATGGATGGAGCAAGGCGGATCGTTTTTTGTCAGTCTGGCGGGAGTGCGGTTTTTATCCTGTCGGGCATTTTGTCTGGGCAAAACGGTACGCCTCATGCGTGCGCCATAGCCGGATGATGCACGAGCAAGCATACCTTCTCGCGAAAGGGAATCCCCTACCCCCGAAACACCCGCCCGCCGATGTTCAGCCGTGGAAATACACCGGCAACCGGTTGCACCCGACGCAAAAGCCGGTGGACAGTCTCACCCCGCTGATCGAAGCCTACTCGCGGCCTTTTGATCTGGTGGTTGATCCGTTTGCAGGCTCCGCCAGCACCGGAGTTGCCGCCCTGTCATGCCGCCGCCGTTGTCTTTTGATTGAAAAGGACGCCGGATATTATCAGGCGGCGAAAGCTAGACTCGATAGACTGCCCCACCACATGACGGCATTCTTCCTAAATCGGCAGCCCACAAAGGCGGCTCCGGTTTTGCAGACCCCCAAAGCTTGATTCCTCTCCCCTACCAAAGAAAGCCCGCCCCTGCACGGCGGGTTTTCTTTTTCCACAAAACGCCGCCCATCCCCCGGCACCCCACCCGGAGAACGCCAAATGGTAATAACCCTTTGGAATCCCCGTTTCGCTCAAGCCAGTAATCCCCAACACAGTTGTCTGACAGTCTTAATGTCCGACTTTAAGACCAGCCTGCCCCCTTGCCCCGAATTCTTAAATGTGGGTTGACTCCACTGGATAATTGTTTTGTTGTGCTTGTCAGACAATCAGACTTTATGACAACTCGCATTGCTTTTGTGAACGGCAAAGGCGGCGTTGGCAAGACCACTTGTTCAATGCTCATCGCCGCCGCCTTGCATAACGCCGGCCAGTCCATTTCCCTGGACGACCGTGACCCGCAGCGCAGCGCCACGAATGCCGCCGCCATTTTCGGTATCCCGCTTGGCACGAACGGAAACATTGTTATTATGGACACTGCCCCCACCATCGGCCAACCCGGCACCGTCGATGCCATCAGGACGGCGGATTTAGTGGTCTTGGTCAGCACCCCCAGCCCGCTGGACTTGGCGACCACCGCCGCCACGGCCCAGCGCATACAGGCCGAACGCACCGGCCTGACCCGCCTGCTTTTCAACCTGGTGCAGACCAACAACCATTATTTCACGGACATGCCGGAGACGGCCAAGGAAATCCCCTTCCCTGCTTTCAAACACTACCTTGTGCGCCGGACAGCCTACCAGGACGCGCAGATTTATGGCTGGCGAGCGCT
Organism: Formivibrio sp.; assembly: GCA_031291275.1. Classification (GTDB taxonomy): domain Bacteria; phylum Pseudomonadota; class Gammaproteobacteria; order Burkholderiales; family Chitinibacteraceae; genus Formivibrio. Next base: position 2,091 of record JARLJJ010000384.1, on the reverse strand, counting down.
GCGCCCCCTGTTCCGCGAGGAAATCTTAAAAGTGGCCATTGAAATGGCCGAACTGACGCTTTCACAAAGTCAGACAGTCAGACATGAATAAATTAAGACATTCCGACTTTCACAATTTATGACAATGAAACCCACTGAATCCAGCGAACGAATCAAAGCCCTCATGCGGCAGCACACAGCCAATGCCGTTGCCGACATGCCTGCCCCGGTGCCAACCACGGCAAGCCGACCGCCACCGGCTCCCGCCGCAATGGTCAGCCAGCCGACCCGACCGGCAGCCGTGCCGGATAATCCCAAGGTCAGTTGGGACCGAATCACCATCCGACTCACGAGAGGGGAGTTGGAAAAAATCAATGACGTGGTGATTGCCACCCAGCAGGCGAACCGGTGGGGGAGGGTGACGACCACCGATATTTTGCGCGTGGCCTTGCGCCGCGTGAAAAATCAGGAGGCTATTGACGCCAGAGAGATCAAAGCGTTGCGGGCAAGTGATGGACGTTTTGCCAAGCCATGAGACGTCTGACATTCTTAATGTCAGACAGTCCGATTTTAAGACTTTAAGACGAGACAAGTTCCAATGCGAATTTGTTCCCGGAAGGGGAGGGGGTTTTGTAAATATAATTGTGTAAATGGTTTTTTGTTTTGTTTTTAACCGTGTTACATCCCGAAGCTTCGCTTCGAGATAAAATGAGCAAGGGGGCGAGCTTTGAGCCTTAGCTCGCGCCCCCTTGCGGTAAAACCTAGCAAATTCTCCGGCTTCATGTTCGCTCAATCCGGCTGCGGCACGCGGTCACCAAATTCGAGGCTGAAGCGGTTGCGGGCCTCATGCCAGTTGTGAATCGGCATCGTCCATTTTTTGGCCGCCCGCTCCAAGGCCAGCCAGTACAATTTGAGCAGCGCTTCGTTGCTCGGAAAGACGCCCCGGTTCTTGGTGATCTTGCGCAGTGACCGGTTTACCGATTCAATCGCGTTGGTCGTATAGATTACCTTGCGGATCTCCGCCGGGTATTTCATGAACGTCACCAATTCCGGCCAGTGAGCGCGCCAGCTCTTGCCGATGGCGGGGAACTTCCGCCCCCACTTTTCCTCAAACGCACTCAGCGCCAATTCCGCCTCCCTTTCCGTGGCGGCGCGATAGATCGCTTTCAAATCATTGGCCACGGCTTTGCGCTCTTTCCAGCCCACATAACTCAGCGAATGGCGCACCATATGCACCAGGCACAACTGCACCTGGGTCAGCGGAAACACCACGCCCATGGCCTCGGGAAAGCCTTTGAGTCCGTCCACGCAGCCAATGAAGATGTCTTTGACCCCGCGATTCTTTAACTCGGTCAAAACATGCATCCAAAACTTGGCCCCTTCCGTATTGGCCGTCCACATCCCCAACACTTCTTTGTGCCCGGCCATGGTAATGCCCAGCGCCAAATACACCGCCACCTTGGCCACCTGGCCGTTGTCCCGCACCTTGCCCCACAACGCGTCGAAATAGACAATCGGATACACCTCCTCCAAGGGCCGGTTCTGCCAGGCTTGCACATCGGCCACCACCGCGTCGGTCACTTGCGACACCAAACTCGGCGACACCTCCACCCCGTAAATCTCCAACAGATGCCCCTCAATCTCCCGCGTCGTCATGCCCCGTGAATACAGGCTGATGATCGCCTGGTCAAAGCCCTCAAACCGCCGTTGCCCCTTGGCCACAATCTGCGGCTCGAAACTCCCGTTCCGATCCCGCGGCGCCGCCAAGTCCAAGTTGCCAAACTCCCCGCTGATCCGCTTGGGACTGGTCCCGTTGCGCGAGTTGCCCGAGTTCTTGCCCGCCGTCGCGTGCTTTTCGTACCCCAAATGCACCGTCAACTCCGCCCCCATCGCCTTCTCTAGCAACCGCTTCTGCAATTGTTTGAGCAAGCCATTCTTGCCCAACAAATCCTCCGGCTTTTGATATTCTTTAAGTAATTCGTTCAACACTTCGTCAGTAATGGCCATAGTAATATTCTCTCATCTTTCGTTGGCCACTTACACAATTCATTTTACAGCCCCGGGGAGGGTGGTTTCACATCCCCATTCCCATCACCATTTCCTGCGCCTGCC
>JARLJJ010000383.1 GCA_031291275.1 Formivibrio sp. | reverse complement strand
CAACTCTGTATCGGCAGCCGAGACTTTCGACAAGCCGAGGCTCCACGCCAGCAACGCACCGTATCCGGCCGACGTGAATATCGCTCTATACTACCCGGATGCGAATACCACGAACCAGATCCCGAATATCGGTGTTTCGAGTTATGACTCGATCGGTGTAGGCGTTCTGCCGGTAAACGCAAGCGACGGTGAAGGCATCATCAACGACGACGTTACCGTTGTTCGCGGAAAGCACACCCTACAGGCGGGCGGCTTCTATGTCTTCGGAATCAAGAACCAGATTACGACCAACACGCCGTGGGGAAGCCTTACCTTCGACGGAAACTACACCGGAAGCGGAGCTGCTGACTTTCTGCCAGGGCTCCATCATGGGTTCAATCAGCCCGCAGAGAAACCCCACTATTCGGCGCACTATCGCTCCACCGAGTTCTATGTCCAGGACGACTGGAAGGCAACCCCCCGCCTGGTACTGAACGCGGGACTTCGGTTCTTCTACTACTCACCTGATTGGCTCACAGGACCGGGCCATGACACATCCAACTTCGAATTCTCTGCCTTTAACGCCGCTCAAGCGCCTGTGGTGCTGCCGGATGGCAGCTTCCAGACCGATGCAAGCGGCACACCAATTACCACGGCGGGAACCGCAGCAAATCTTCAGAATGGACTGGTTTTCACCAGCACGGCTGGAGTGCCTCGCGGCTTCTACAATTCAAGCGCCGTGCATATGGCCCCTCGAGTTGGGTTTGCGTATGCTCTCACGGGTGATGGCCGTACCTCCGTTCACGCCGGCTATGGGATCGGCTACACGCGCATCCCATTCCAGATCGTGAATGCCTTCGGTTCAAACCCCCCAGGCGTCACGAGCGTTAACTTCACCTCCGGCACCATAGAAACACCGGCTGCCGGCGCACTGGCGGTGAGCGCACCCAGACCACAAGGCCTGACGATGGTGAACACCGATTTCCGGCCGTCACAATTCCAAAACTTCAGCTTGATCCTGGAGCGTGAATTGGTACGGGATGGCATCTTCCAGATTGGGTACGCGGGATCATTGGGACGGTATCTCCACGAAGGTGTAGATTCCAACCAAGTGTTGCCGACCTCCACACCCTTCGCAAGCGACTGCCTAGCTCCCGGACAATCGGCCTCTGCAACTTATGACTACGACCCATGCCTCAATAATGGTTCGCAGTCGCTTGGCACAATTTCGTCGGACTATCTCAGGCCGTACAAGGGTTGGGAAGGCCTGAGCAACGTTCTCTACAGCGGTAATTCGAGCTACAACTCGCTGCAGTCGCAATTCAAGTATCAGAAGAAGGCTGTACAAACAACACTCAACTACACCTATAGCAAGTCTATGGGTGACTCGACCAACAGTGGGCAGGACTTCCGCACCGAAGTCAGCTCAACGCAGAACAGCTACTGCATCAAGTGCGAACATGGCGTACTTAACTTCGATCGTACGCATATGTTCACAGGAAATGTGATTTACGCACTGCCGCTCTACAACCACGGAACAAACCGGATTTTGCAAGGTGCGATCGGTGGATGGTCGGTTTCAGGTATCGCCATTGCGCAGAGCGGTTTTGCTCTGACACCTACAATGTCGAACCCCAATTCCGGCTTGACGAGCAGACCGAACCAGGTCGGCGCAATCCATATGAGCAGCGACCGCAATCATATTTTCAACGCGGACGCATTTCAGGTTCCTGGATACGGGTTTTTCGGTAATGCATCCAATGGCTCTTTGCGTGGACCGAAGGATGTGGCGTTCAATACTGCCATCTACAAGACCTATGCCTTTACGGACCGGGTTAACTTCCAGTTCAGGGCCGAGGCCTTCAACATAGCGAACCATCCAGACTTCCAGAATGCAAATACTGGTATT
>JARLJJ010000052.1 GCA_031291275.1 Formivibrio sp. | reverse complement strand
GCTGCAGCGAGTGCAGCGCAGCGGAAGATCTCGTCCACCTGTTCCTGGCTAAAACCGGCGTACGCCAGTTGGGCTTGCTTGACTCGGGCAACTAGCTCATTGAGCTCCTTGAGGTTGGTGACTGCCATGTTGAACTACTCCACTATGAAAAAAATCAATCTGGCAATTCGACAGACCGCGGTGGGGTCGGAAGTATTGCCACATTGAATTTTTACCGGGAGAGGGACTGCCCTGTGATGGACAGTCCCTTAATTACTGCGAGATCAGAAAGTCAGCTGCACTTTCATTTGCGAGCGACGATCCGAAGCCAACTCGAACGCTTCCACCGCACGCTCGATCGGCAGCGTGGCGGTGATGATCGGTTTCACGTTGATGCGGCCTTCTTTCAAAAGGCGGGCAGCCAGCGCGTATTCGGTATCGAAGCGGAAGGCGCCGACCAGGCTGATTTCCTTGCCGACAATCGTGCCGATCGGGATCGAGACGTCGCCGCTTACCCCAACTTGTACGATCACGCCACGCGGACGCAGTACCGGGAAGATGTCCTTCAATACGGCACCCACCCCGGTGCATTCGATCGCGACATCGAAGTAACCCTTGTCGGCGGTGTATTGCTCGGTCTGCAGGCCGGGCGCAACCGAGACATTCACCGTGCCGGTGGCACCCATTTCCACGGCCTTGGCCAGCGCGGCATCGTGCAGGTCGGTCGCAACAACTTCGAGTGCGCCGGCATAACGCGCGGCAGCGACAACCAAGGCACCGATCGGACCGGAACCGGTCACCAGCACCTTCTTGCCAGCGAGGTTGCCGGCCTGCTTGACCGCGTGCAGTGCGACCGAAAGCGGTTCGCAGCAGGCGGCTTCGCCGAGCGAGACTTTGTCGCCGACCGGCTCGCACTGATATTCCTCGGCCACGATCAACTCGCGGAAAGCGCCTTGGCTGTGCGGCATGCGCATCGCGCTGCCGTAGAACCACATGTCCAGGCAATGTTGATGCTCGCCGGCCTGACAGAACTTGCACTTGCCGCACGGGCGGCTCGGGTTCAGCGCAATGCGGTCGCCGGCTTTGACGCGGGTAACCTTGCTGCCGACGGCTTCAACTGTGCCGGCCACTTCGTGACCGAGCACGATCGGCTGCTTGACGCGCACCACGCCAAAGCCGGCATGCAGGTAGTAGTGCAGGTCGGAACCGCAGATGCCGCCGGCACCGATGCGCACCAGTACCTGGTCGTCCGCCATCTCGGCGACCGGAACATTTTCAATATGCAGATCTTTTTCTGCGTGCAAGACGCAAGCTTTTGCTTCCATTTTATTTCTCCTGCCAGTCAGCAACTGGCATCAAAAAACGATTCGATCAAGACATCGATACCCGAAACAGAACATTCGATTTAGAGGAAGCCAATCGATATCCACGGAAACACAATCAACAGCACCAGTGCGAAGAACAAGGCAGTCAGATGTGGCCAGACATGGCTGATGGCTTGGTCGGGGGCCACGCGGCCCACTGCGCAGGCGGCATAGAAACCGACACCGAACGGCGGCGAGAACAGACCCAGGCCCATGGAGAAAATGGCAACCATGGCATAGTGCACTTCGTTGATCCCCATGACCCGGGCAATCGGGAACATCAGCGGCCCGAACAGCACAATGGCCGGAATGCCTTCAAGCACGCTGCCCAGTACGACAAAAGCCACGGCGGAGATCGCCAGGAAGCCGAGTTTGCCGCCCGGCACCATCGTCATGGCACTGACCAGTTGATGCGAGAACCCGGATTGCGTCAAAGCCCAGGACATGGCCGTTGCGCAGCCGATGATCAGCAGGATCGCGCCCGACAGGGAGGCGGTATCTACCAGCATCGGGTAAATCTTGCGGATATCGAATTGGCGATAGATGAGCGGGCCAATCACAATCGTGTAGACAATACCGATGGTGGAGACTTCCGTTGCTGTTGCTACGCCTTCAACCACTGCGGCGCGAATCACAAAGGGCAGTGCAATTGCGGGAACGGCAATGATGAAGTTTTTCCAGATGACCTTGGCCGGCGCACGGGTGACGCCGTCCATTTTTTCTTTCTTGGTCTGGAAGTAAACCACCACAAACATGCAGGCCATGCCCACTACGGCAGGCAGCAAGCCGCCAACGAACAGGGAGGCAATGGAAACGCCGGTGACCGACCCGATGGCAATCAGGACCAGACTGGGCGGGATGGTTTCAGACATGGCGCCGGAAGCGGAAAGCAAGCCAATCAGGTCACCATCGCTGTTGCCGCGTTTTTTCATTTCCGGAAACAGCGCCGGAGCGACGGCAGCCATATCCGCGACCTTGGCCCCGGATATCCCGGAAACGAGATACATCGCGCAGAGCAGCACATATTGCAGGCCGCCGCGCACATGACCAATCAACGACACCAGGAAGTTGATCATGGCACGGGCAAGACCTGCCATTTCGATCAATGAGCCGAGAAATACGAACAATGGCACTGCCAGCAAAATCAGCGGGGACATGCCTTCATTCATCCGGTTCGGCATGATCGATAGCGGCGTTTGCGTTGTGAAAGCAAGATAGCTCAGTGTCGCCAGGCCAAAGGCAAAGGCAATCGGCACGCCAAGCAGAACGCAGCTCATGACGATGACGACAAAGAAAATAATCAGATTGATATTGCCCAGCGTGGCCAGTATCGGGGAGCAAACCCACAAAATACTGCCGATGACTACGACCAGTCCGATCGTCCCCGCCAGTTGTTTCCAGGTGGCATGTTCGAACAGCTTGTCCACTGCGGTAACCAGCATCAGGAACACGCCAACAACAATCGCGCCCACGCGGAAGCCTTCGTTGATTTCCAAGGTCGGGGTCATCACGATCAAGCTTTCTTCGAAGTGCTCAAAGGCTGGTTTCATTACAAACAGGAGAAAGGTGACAGCGAGCACCATGCCGAAGACTTCGACCCATGCCCGGGTATTTGTCGGCATTTTCTTCAAAAAGGTGGTCAAACGCATGTGGGCGCCGCGTCTGAGCGCAATGACCGATCCAAACATGGCGAGCCACAGGAACAGGATGGAAGCGAGTTCATCCGTCCAGGTCAGCGGGTGACCAAAAAAATATCGTGCCGAGGTCCCTGCAATCAAGACACCGATCTCAACCAGAACCAGAAAGGCAGCACAGGCATCCGTCACTGTGGCCAGTATTTTTCCGAACTTCACGAAACCGGGCCTAGTCGTTCGTGGCGGTTGCGAGGCTTCTATTTCATGCATGATATGCTCCGAAGCGAAACTAAGTTATTGCCTGAATGGTGAAACAAGCGCTTGTAAATCAATCGGGTTTTCAATAACGCCCCCTGCCGTTTCATGCCGGGGGCGTTATCTGAGATATCGATTGAAAAACACGCAACACAATCGATTTACTGCCTACTTACTTACCCAAAGAATCAGAGCTTGCCGGAATATTTTTCCAGGACGGCCCAAGCTTCATCGCCATATTTGGCTTTGGTTTCCGTGTAGAAGCCCGATGCTTTCAATGCATCGATGAAAGGCTTCTTGTCCGGATAATTGAAGACCATGCCTTTTTTCTTCAACTCGCCTTCAAGGTGCGTATTCAGCGCTGCAATATCAGCACGCTCCTTCATTGCTGCGGCATTGAAGTTCTTGGAAATAATGTCCTGTACATCCTTGGGCAGACCGTTCCAGAACTTCTGGTTCGTGAAGATGAAGTGACCATCCCAAGTGTGGCCGGTCATCGAGACATATTTCTGGGTTTCGTACAGCTTGGCACTTTCGATCAGCGGCAACGGATTTTCCTGACCATCGACAATCTTGGTTTGCAGGGCGGAATAAAGCTCGCCGAAGTTGATCGAAGTCGGAGCAGCGCCGAGATCCTTGAACATGGTGATCCAGAGCGGAATACCCGGTACGCGGATCTTGAAGTTCTTCAGATCAGCAGGACTGTTGATCGGCTTGGTGGAGGTGGTGATGTTGCGGTAGCCGTTGTCCAGTACCTTGTCGAAGGTATACAGATTGATGCCTTCAAGCTTCTTGTGGACATACTTGCCCAGATCGCCATCCATGGCAGCCCAGACATGGTCGTAGTCCTTGAATGCAAAGGCCACGCCATTGATGCCGGCAACCGGAACCATCGACTGAAGGTTGGTGCCCGCGGTCGACATGAATTGCAGGGCGCCGGAGCGAACCTGAGAAATCATGTCCGGCTCGCTGCCCAGTGTGCTTTGCGCGAAGACTTCAATGTCAATCCGGCCGTTCGATTCCTTCTTGATGGCTTCGGCTGCTTCCTTGATACGGATTGCACCCGGATGATCAGTCGGGAAGGCTGTGCCGTACTTGAATTTGTACTGTGCATCAGCGGCGCTTGCCGAAGTGGAAGTCACGGCGAAAGCCATGGTGATCGCGGCTGCGATGCCAACGGTCAGTTGGCCGAATTTTCTGCGAGAAATACTCATCTTCAATTACCTCCGATGTGATTAATCACTTATTTAAAGGTGGTTTCTTGCCACCTACACTTGCGTGTCTTGCTTGAGGATGACAACTCCTCTGGGTCATGCCAGGTGCACTACGTCTGCAATATAGAGCACATGAAATCGTTTCTGCTTACCAATTCCACAACGTACCGTCTTCCAGACGTGCCACCGGCAGATAAGCTGGCTCGTACGGATACTTCTTGGCCAATTCTTCGTCGATCTCCACACCCAGACCCGGCAGCTCGCCCGGATGCATGTAGCCGTCGTTGAAGCTCCAGCCGCACTTGAAGACGTCCATGGTCTGCTCGTGGTAGCCCATGTATTCCTGCATGCCGAAGTTCGGCGCCCACAGGTCGAAGTGCAAGGCCGCACCCATGCACACCGGCGACAGATCGGACGGGCCATGACTGCCGGTACGGACCTGGTACATCGCAGCAAAGTCGGCAATCCGGCGCATGTGGGTAATGCCGCCCGAGTGGGTGATGGTCATGCGGATGTAGTCGATCAACTGTTCTTCGATCAGTTGCTTGCAATCCCAGATGGTGTTGAACACTTCG
>JARLJJ010000382.1 GCA_031291275.1 Formivibrio sp. | reverse complement strand
GGGCATCCAGAATTCCTGGGCACGTTTGCCGCGGATGAAATACATTTAGTTAAGCCCACCGAGAAGCGGTTCTGCTTCATCCTAAATACAGATCCGCGCGGCGCACCAGGCGAGCATTGGGTAGCGGTGTTCATCGATTGCCGGCCGCACGGAAGCCATTCAGTCGAGTACTATGATCCACTGGCCGACCCCATCCCAAAGGCGTGGTTTGGGGACCTAAAGTCACTCATAAAGCGCGTGCACCATGCGGATACATATCTACGTTTCAAGACAAATGCCATAGCGGACCAGAGCAACACAAGCTCCAATTGCGGTGAGTTCTCATGCCATTTCTCACTCGCGCGCCTCAAGGGTGAAACGTTCGGCCGTGCGTCTGGATGGGATGCCCGTGGTGAGCACAACATCGAGATTTGGAAGAAGGCCACGATGAAGCGTTGGATCAGTGGTGGCCAGCAGGGTGAGGGATTGCGCGATATCTACGATTACGTACGAAAGGGAGCGACGCGTATCTATCAACGCATCAAGGATACTTTGGGTGGCCCACGCGGAGGTCCATCACCTGCGGTTCGCGGCTGGCTGGAGAAATATGGTGATATGCCGATTGTCAGCATCACGGTGTGCAAGAAACCCATTTTCAGCTGGATTGAGCAAATCGGCAACTGGGTGACTCAGGGCAAGCTTCGCGAGAACATGGATCGTCTTGGTTATGAGAAGCTGATGCATTTGTACATGATCGTCGTTATCAAGACCCCAGATGGCAATCTTCCAGTCAAAATTGAGAAGAACCAGATCGTTGAGATCAAGCAGGGCAGTGACGTCGGTAAGGCGTACATTCCAGTTCCGTCGGTGCATGGCACGGTGAATAAACATTTCGAGCAGGCACAGCAGGCACATGGCGAGCAGCTCTGGCAATATCATTTGGTCACTCAGAATTGCCAAAAGTTCGTGCTCTGGTTTCTTGGCGGTGATGTTACCCCAGAGGTCCGTCAGTTCGTCGAGCAGGATATTGAGGCGACTCTGAAGGATATGGGGCTGCTCCAGCGGATCGCGACTGGAATTACCGACG
>JARLJJ010000381.1 GCA_031291275.1 Formivibrio sp. | reverse complement strand
GCGGTGTTGCGCCCAGTCCATGCAGTTGGCCACCAGTTCCATCACCGTGGAGTCCACCACATGAATGGGCACCTTGAAACGAAAGGCCGCGCCCCGGCTGCGTCCCTGGACAAAGCCCGGCGTCGCCTTGCCCAGGTGGCCCAGCACCTGCCAAAAGAGTTGCTCGGCCATCGCGGCCGGCCGTTCCCGGTTGGCATTGGAAAGCCCATTGCGGCTCGGCGGGGTCGCGCCGCGCACGCCAACCAGCGGACCGGAATGCAATTGCAGGGCGTCGCACAAGTCATTCAAGCCGAGGCTGTGGCTAAGTTGTCCGTAGAGCAGGCTCACCACATGGCTCCAAGGCGTAAAAGTGCGCGCCTTACCCTCGGCCCCCGTGGCCCGCGCAATTTGCGGCACCAGAAACGGCGGAATGTAATTGCAAATCTGGCGCAGGATGGTGAACTTGGAACGGGCTGGAGCTATTTTGCTTTGATTCATCCCTGCCGTGTGGCAGGTGCAAACAAAAAACTCCAGCCTTTTCTTTCAAATCCCGTGGGATGCCTGTGAACAATTTAAAGAAACTTTCGCAACACCCCCGGTAATATGCCCGCACAAAGAGAGAAGACCATACTCATAGGTGGCAGCCTCGGCGACAAGCCTGTGCAGCGACACCACGCCGCCTTGGGGGCCGCTTTGGTTAAGTTGGGGTGCCAGGTTTCCTTGATTGTCCATGGAAAAAGCCAGAATCGAGATTATATTGATGAGCGAATTAATGTCTTGCAATGGCCTTCTCCCCGCCCAACACGTCTTGCCGATGCCAAGTTCTTACACCGGCTCCTTTCGAGGCGAAATTCTTCCTGTGTCATAAGCAATTTCGGTTCAACCGCTCTGATGATGACTATCGGGGTGCTCCATCGCGTGCCAGTGCGAATTCACTGGCACCACACACTCTCCACCCAAATTCAACAGGAATTGCCAAAGAACAATCTTGTTCGTATCTGGTTTTTCCGTCAGCGGGCGAAACTGGTTTACCGGATGGCGACGCACAACGTGGCAAACTCTCAAGCCGCAAGGATGGACTTGGCTCATGCTTATGGTGTACCGCTTCGTCAGTGCGCAGTCTTTTGGAATTGCCTCGAAGATCCGGCCATCGGCTTGCCGATGAACTCTGCCACGCTCAAGCAGCCTGAGCGACCGCAACGGCTCGTCTGCGTAGGCCGGTTTCATCCATGCAAAGGCCAGGATATTCTATTGCGAGCCGTTGCCCTTCTAGTCCAGCGCCTGCCGAAGGTTACGATCGAATTCGTTGGAGATGGGCCTTGGAAAAAGACTTGCGAACGCATTTCTGGCGACCTTGGAATCAGCAGCCACTGTGTTTTTTGCGGCGAATTGACCCATTCCGAGGTTCTACTGAAGATGACTGGAGCCTGGGCTACCATCGTTCCGAGCAGAACTGAAGCTTTTGGCCTGGTGAACATTGAGTCCATGGCCATGGGCACTCCTGTAATAGGGTCGGCGACCGGCGGCATCACCGAAATTATCCGCGACCACATGGACGGTCTTTTATTTCGGCCTGAAGACCACGAGGCGCTGGCACGATGCATCGTTGAATTGGCGGAAAACCCGGTGTTACGCAACCAGTTGTCACTCAATTCCCGTCAGCGCTTTCTCGAAAACTTTGAACTTTCCCGTTCCATCAAGGCGCAGGCCGATTGGGTTTGCGGCCTGATTGAAGCTGCAGAACGCAGAGGCTGAAAAACGTCCGGCCGCTGACTTTTGGCATCCATCTTATGCGAATCCTCGCCATCACCAACATGTATCCCTCGCCCTCAACACCCACAAGCGGTGTCTTTGTTGAGCAGCAGGTAATGGGGCTGCGATCTTTAGGAATTAATATTCAGGTGCTGCTAATTGACCGTCGGAGGGAAGGACCGCTGACTTATTACCGCATGGGGCCGAAAGTCAAGAGCGCAATTGGGAACTTTCTGCCTGATTTGGTTCATATCATGTATGGTGGCGTGATGGCTGACCGGGTCACTCGCTTGGATGGTCTTCCGCCCTCAATCGTCACATTTCATGGTGCGGATTTGTATGGTGAAAACCTCTCTGGCTTGTTTCGGAAGCTGGTTTCTCATTACGGTGTCCTTTGTTCGCGAAGCGCCGCACACAGGGCACAGGGGGTCGTCGTGGTCGCCAAGTTTCTCATTAAATCCTTGGGGCGGGATTTCGATAATCGCAAACTACGGGTAATTCCCTGTGGCATCGATCTCAATCGATTCCAACCGATGGATCAACAAGCCTGCCAGCAACACCTCGGTTGGCGGTCAGGTATATTTCACGTTCTTTTCGTTTCAGGAATCGGCAGTTTGCACAAACGCCCTGAACTGGCCCGTGCCGCAGTGGAATGTCTGGCCGCAGGGGGCGTTGCGGCCGAAATTCACTATCTTTCCAATGTACCCAATACCGAAGTTCCACTGTGGATCAACGCCAGCAGCACACTGCTCCTCACATCGCTTGATGAAGCCTCGCCAACGATTGTGAAGGAAACGTTGGCCTGCAACGTGCCGGTTGTTTCCGTGGACGTCGGGGACGTGGCTGAACGCCTCGAACGCATATCTGGATGCCATCTGGCGGAGGCCAACCCGGCTAATCTGGCCCTGAAGCTGCGTTTGGTCTGGGAAAGGCGTGAAAGATTATGTTGCCGTGAGCGCCTTACCGACCTCTCCAATATCGCCGTTGCGCAACAATTGAAAACCTTTTACGACGAAATCCAGTCGCGCTCCACCCACGGGAGACAACACGGAACCTATCAGTCCAAGCGGCACGCCCTCACACCATAAACAAGCAGCGACAATCACCTGACGGCGATCCCAAAGTCATTGGTCCGTGGTCCGTATTTGAGTACTTCAGGTTTTGATTTGGTTGATTTCCGGTTTCTGCTTTCAAAATTTCCGCCTTTGCCCCCGGGGACCGCATTCCTCCTTCTCCGCGTTCGGCGCAGTCCGCGGAGCCGAATGAGGGCTGAGGTAAGGTGTCCGCCCCTTGACTTCTGACCTCTGGCAATCAATTCAGGGACTAACAACCCGAATGTGTTGCGGCGGAGTTATGGCTGGACTTCCAATCAGCAAAAATGCTCCAAACGTTGGATATGGATTCTCATAACTCGTCACCGGGATGTATCCGTACAGCGCAGGGGCTACCGTCAGATTGGTCATCGGAAGTTGCAACGGCTGGCCAGTGTAAGTGCCGGAAGCAACCGGAGCATCAAAATAATTAAGGCCGTTGCGGATAATATAGGTGTCTCCAACAGCAAGCACGCTCGACACATCTGCCGTCACCATACTTGACACCGACCAGTTCCAAACGGTGATGTTGGCCCGCTTTGCTTCATATTTGTTTGGCCGCACAATCACCCTATCAGGAGGCGGGGTGTTGGTGTAAGTGCTCTGCAAATCATAGCCGTTTTTCCGCCATTGAGCCAATGACCCTCTGCTTCCATCATCGAGCCGCCAAAGATAAGTCTGCCACATTGGATTTTCATTGAAGTATGAATTGTAACCCCATGTAAACACGTTTGCTGACAGATTGGTTAGCGAGTTTATCACCACCCAGTTCGAGCTATAAAGCACGTTGTTGGTGATGACGAGATTGTTCCACAAGCAGTTGTTAAACATGAGTGGACTGCCCGCAGCAAAGTAATTTGCAACCATTACGACGTTGGAATTTACTGTATTGACATTGTAACCAAGCAAAAGGTCACATGCGGAACCCCGAAAATTACACATATCATTGCTAACAATAAGCGCGTTGACAACAGGATTGCCACCACCAAGCAAAATAGCAGCGCCGTTCATGGTGTTGTTTTGGATAACAAAATTTTTTAACTGTGCGTCTTGACCATAAAGTTGCATGCCCAATGATGCCGGGTTTGATAATATGTTGTTGTCAATTACGCGACTTTCAGTATCAGAGGCATTTTGCCAGTAAATGCAATGTTCTAAACCGTCCTTGCCGCAATTCCAAAAGATATTCCCGTAGGCTTCGGCTTGACCCTGCGGAGAGGTTCCGATGCAACAGTCGTGAATAAGGCAGTTGATTAACTTATTTCCCTCCCCAAGCCCATAAATGGTGCAAAAAGCACTCACTCGGTTGGTCTTCTGGCTGTCAATGAACTCCAAACCCCAGAACCAGACGTTCGTGCTGGACGAAGTGATGGTCAATTGCCCGTCAATTGTAGCCTCTTCATTGGCATAATTTCGGAAAATGATCGGCGCCCCGGTCGCGCTGCAAGCCAGGGTGGTGGTGTAAAGGTTGCTGTAAACGCCGCCGCGCAGCCAAACAAAATCACCATGCGTGATAACCCTATTGGTCAGCGCCACCGAGAGCGGCCACGGATTCTTTAGTGAACCATTGCCCGAGCCTGTCGGAGAAACATAGTATTGTGCGGCGGAGAGTGCGGTTGTCCAAAACAGGCACGTAATCAATAGCTTTACTGCATTTTTCACATTAGCGATTCTAGCTATGTTCATGCCATATGCAACTCTGGCCTGGCCTCATGGTTCTTCGTTCGTTGACTTTTAACCTCAGCGATACGCGGTCATTTTATATGCAATCCATTTGGCCTAAAGGACATAAATTTGCCTTCACCGTGGTTGATGACACAGATTGGGCAACGTTGGAGAATGTCAAGCCGGTCTATGACTTGCTGGCTGGTCTGGGAATGCGGACCAGCAAGACCGTCTGGTTGTCCCCAGGCGACGGTTCTGGCCACAATGGCGGGGAGACCTGTGAGAGCCCGCGGTATTTGAAGTGGCTTTTGGGTTTACAACGCACGGGTTTTGAGATTGCCTTACACAACGCTGCCCCGGCTACCTCGAACAGAGAGACCACCCAGTGGGCTTTGGAACGGTTTCGCCAGCTCTTTGGTGGACATCACATTCTCTTTTGCAATCACACTGGTTGCCGAGAGAACATTTATTGGGGTGACGCCCGTCTCTCGGGCTGGCGTCGAACCGTCTATAATTTGGCCACCTGCGGCAAAAGAAGAGACATTTCGCGAGGACATGTTGCCGGAGATCCATTGTTTTGGGGCGACCTTTGCCGGGAACATGTGCGCTATGCACGGAATTTCGTATTTGATGATCTAAACGCGTTGGCGATCTGTCCGGAGTTGCCTTACCATGACCCCGGTCGGTCGTTTGTAAACTTCTGGTTCCCGTCCGCGGACGGCGGGAATTTGAAGCGCTTTTTGGCGAATTTCACAACCGACAAACTCGATCGGCTGGAGGCAGAAGGGGGAGTTTGCATTGCCTACGTCCATTTCGCAGCCGGATTTGCCGAGAATGGCGTGGTTAATCCGGAATTTCGCAAGCGCATGGAGCATCTCTCGACTCTCAATGGATGGTTCGCCACGGCGTCCGAGGTGTTGGAACATTTGCGAGGGAGCGCGAGCATCAAAGATCGGATTATCGCGCCAAATAGATTGAGTCAGTTGGAAAGGAAATGGCTGCTTGAAAAACTCCTCAAAGGAACCACATAAAGAATGCCGGACAAACCTTCCAGTTTGACACCCTTTGTCTCCATCGTGATGCCGTGTCGGAATGAAGCGGATCATATTCCGACTTGCGTGGCGGAGTTGTTGGCGCTTGAAGGCCCGGTAGGTGGCTTTGAGGTCATCGTGGCGGACGGCTTGTCTGATGACGGGACCTGGGAAATCCTAGCCCGGTTGGAGATGGAGTCCGGAGGTCAGCAAACTGACGTCAGTGGCCCCGTGATCCGGGTGATTGACAATCCGGGGCGAATAACGCCCTGCGGCCTTAACGCTGCCATTCGAGCCGCGCGGGGAAAAATCATTGTGCGAGTGGATGCGCATACAACTTACGCTCCGGATTATCTCTTAAAGTGCCTTGAAACCCTCACGCAGACGGGGGCAGATAATGTGGGCGGCCCGGCTAGGACGAAGGCGGACGGATACCGCCAACGCGCGGTCGCGGCGGCCTATCATTCGCCGTTCTCTGTCGGTGGCGCACGCTTTCACAACATTGCATTTGACGGTTATGTGGATACGGTGACCTATGGTTGCTGGCCGCGGAGCACTTTCGAGAAGTTTGGCCTGTTTGATGAGGAATTGGTGCGCAACCAAGATGATGAGCACAACCTGCGGATCATCCGGGCCGGTGGAAAAGTTTTTCAATCATCAAAAATCAAGAGCTGGTATTCACCGCGCCGCTCCTTTGGCGCGCTGTTCAAACAGTATATGCAATATGGTTATTGGAAAGTCCGCGTGATTCAAAAGCACAAGCTCCCCGCCTCCTGGCGTCACATTGTGCCGGGGGCTTTTGTGCTGTCATTGGCGCTGCTGCCGTTGCTATCAGTTTTTTGTTGGTTTCTATATGCCATGCGTGTACTCGAAGGGCTTTCGTATATCAGCTTTGAGCTTTCAGCTTTTGGCTTTATTTTCATTTGCTCCGCTTACTTTCTGGCGGTGCTCGCTGCCTCCGTCGACACCTCAGCGAAAACAGAATGGAAGTTGTTGCCGGTACTTCCGGTGGTTTTCGGCTGCTACCATTTGGGCTACGGGTTTGGTTTTTTGCGCGGTATTTGGGATTTTGTCATTTTGCGGCGCAGGGGCTCGTCGGCTTTTTCCAAACTGACCCGCGGATCATTGGAGCCAAGGTCGGCAGGCCAAACGGACCCCTGACAAGTGAAAAGGACTTCCTCTACAGCTTATTTTCGAAGCTGCTCTGTCCGACCTCGCTGTGCGCGTTGCTGATGGTTTGCGGTAACGGCTGGGCGGTGAGCGCCATGACCAAAAACCTGGTGACCTCCGCAATGCACATGCCGCGGGCGCTGGGAGTTTTCCGCAAGCAGTATCCAGCGATCGAATTCATTCCCGCGCCGACGGATTATCATGCCACAAAACCGCAGATTCCCACACCGTGGTACCGCGAGTTAATATCAGTTGTTCCCACACCTGGTCATTTCGTGGTGTTTTCCGAAGCCATGCACGAATACCTCGGCATCGCCTATTACAGAATGAGGGGTTGGATGTGAAAGGCCGCCCCAAAATCCTGGTTTTTCTCCATCCAAGCACATGCTGAAAATCCCATTTTACAAGCCTAGTATTGGCGTTGAAGAAATCGATGAGGTCGTTGCCACGTTGAAAAGCGGCTGGCTTACCACCGGACCGAAGACGAAACAGTTTGAGCACGAGTTTGGGGATTATCTCAAGCACAAGCACGCCGTGGCGGTCAACTCTTGCACGGCGGCATTGCATCTTGCGTTGGAAGCCATCGGTATCAAACCCGGGCAGGGAGTCATTGTGCCGACGATGACGTTTGCCGCCACGGCGGAAGTGGTCCGCTACTTTGGCGCTCGCCCAATTTTGGTGGATTGCCGCGTTGAAGATTTCAACCTCGATGTTGCAGATGCCGAACGGAAAATCGAAGCGGAACTCGCATCCGGTCAGTCCGTTTGCGCCATCATTCCCGTTCATTACGGTGGGCAGATCGGAGATGTGGCCGGTGGGCAGGCGCTGGCGCAACGTTATAATCTCAAGGTTGTGGAAGATGCCGCGCACTGTTGTCCGGCGCACTATCGTGAAGCCAAGGACAGTCCTTGGCGGACTGTGGGGAGCAGCGCGGACATCAGTTGCTACTCCTTCTACGCAAACAAAACGATCACCACGGGCGAAGGTGGCATGGCCTGCACGGAAAATGACGAATACGCAGATCGCATGCGCATCATGTCGTTGCACGGGATTTCTCGCGACGCCTGGAAGCGCTTCACGGCAGAAGGCTCATGGTATTACGAAATTACTGCGCCGGGCTACAAGTACAATTTGACCGACATCGCGGCCGCCATCGGGATTCATCAAGTGCGCAAGGCGGATTTGTTTCACCGGCGACGGACCGATTTGGCGGTTTTGTATCAAGAAGTTCTAAAGGAAGTTGAAGAAATAGTCCTCCCGCAAGTCCAGTCAAACCGGATTCACTCCTGGCACCTGTTTGCCATCCGGTTGAAGCTTGAGCAGTTGACGCTGGATCGGGCGCAGTTCATCACCGAATTGCAGCAACGCGGCATTGGCACATCAGTCCACTGGATGCCCCTGCACATGCATCCGTATTACCGGCAAACATATGGATATAAGCCGCAGGATTTGCCGGTGGCTTGCGCCCTGTATCCTGAAATCATCACGCTGCCAATTTATCCCGATATGACACCTGATGCGGTGAACTACGTGTGCCGCTCGATCAAGGATATCGTCGCGGCCAACCGAAAAGCCAGCGCAAGACAGGTACAATCGGAAAGGGCAAGCGGAAGATCAACAAGCCAGTCAACGAAAATGGACACCGGTGAACAATTTGTGTTTCAGCAGCGACTCAAACGAGCCTTCGACATCATTTGTGCCGCGCTGGGAATATTGGGGCTCTGGCCACTGGGATTGCTCGTCGGCCTGTTGATCAAGCTCACTGACCGTGGCCCGGTATTCTACGGGCAGACGCGGACCGGCCAGTTTGGGAATCCTTTTGAAATCTGGAAATTCAGGTCGATGGTGGTAAATGCCGACAAGCTGGGGGTGCCGCTGACCAAAGAGGAGGACCCGCGCATTACGTGGATCGGCGGCTTTTTGCGCAAGGCCAAGCTGGACGAATTACCGCAGCTCTGGAACGTGCTGGTGGGCAACATGAGTTTCGTGGGGCCGCGCCCTGAAATGCAGCGATACGTGGACCACTATACGCCGGAACAGCGCGAAATTCTGAAGTTCAAGCCGGGTATTACTGACATGGCCACGATGCTGTTCCGGAATGAAGAAGCCCTTCTGCGAGGCACCGAAGATGTCGAAGGATTTTACCTGCGATACTGTTTGCCCAAAAAGATCGAACTGAACCTTCAATATGCGCAAAACGCCAATCTTCTGCGCGACATCTGGATCATTGTGCAGACGCTGTGTCCCTACTGGCTGGGCGTATTGATAATCTACGCGGTCGCGCTGGCAGCCAGCTTCGGGCTCGCGTATGAGCTGCACTCCGACTTTCACGCGAATCGCCAGGATTATGATGAGTTCCGGCGCCATCTGCCATGGATCGTTTTTCCCCAATTAATTCTGTTATTTTGGGGCGGACAATTGCGGGGCTTGATCAGCTACTTCAGCATTCCTGAACTGCGCCGGACTGCTGCCGCCTTGGTGATAGCGTTCTTGATCCAATTCGGTCTCTGCAAGTTTTCGCAAGGCCGGCTGGAACCGACCCGCAGTTTACTGCTGATTGATCTGTTTCTATCGTTTTTTGCTTTGTGTTCAGTCCGCATGGCGTTTCGTTTCCTGCGCGAGCACTCCGCAGAAGCAAAACCCGGCAGCGCGTCGTCGGTTCGCCGGGTGGCCATCATTGGCACCGGGGAATTGGCGACCAACCTGGCGCTTGATTTCGCCAAAGGCAAAAAATCCCGGCGTCGCGTTGTCGCCTTCTTCGATGACAATCCGCACACGTGGCACAAACGTCCGCATGATATTCCGGTAATTGGGATGCCCGAGTGCCTGCTCAACACGGAATGGGAGTCAAAAATCGACGAGGTCATCGTGGCGTTGCCAGAAGAAGATCTGGGACGGGTCAGGGAAATTCATGAGATGCTTAGAGATCGTCCAGTAAAAGTCACCGACGCGTCCGGTTGGCCGGTGCTGAAGTCTCTGGAGATTCAATCACGCGAATAACCTGTGTAATATGAACATCCGTTTAGATCTTTCACCACAGCGCCGGTTTGTGTTGCTGCTCGTGTTGTATGCCGCCGAGTTGGCCGCCAGCCTCTGGCTGGCCTATGATCTGCGCTTCGACTTCACGGTGGACCCCGCTTCCACCCAGGAACGATATTATGTTCTGCTCTGGCTGGTGCCTCTGCAGTTAATTCTTCTGGGTCTCTACCACCAATTAACATCCCTCCTTGGTTATTTCAGCACTCCCGATCTGGGCCGGATGTTTCATGCACTATTCATTAGTTCGATCATCGCGTTCGTCGTTTGGATCGCGTCGGGAGAGGGCTTTGCGCCACCGCGGGCCGTCATAGCGATGGACTTTTTGTTCAGCCTGATTGGATTGACTGGAATCCGGCTGGCGTTGCGCACCTTTCAAGAGTCCATCACGGTATCGAGCAAAGCGAGCGGTCGGCAGCGCCGGCGGGTCGGCATCATCGGCGCGGGTGATGCTGGCGCGGTGTTGGCCCACGAATTGTCATTGAAACCAGGCTATGGACTGCTTCCCGTGGCATTTTTTGATGATGACAGACGTAAATGGAATTCCCGCGTGCATGGCGTTCCGGTGCTTGGCCCGCCGGAGAATTTGCTCGACACGATGCTTAAACTGAACATCCAGGAAGCAATCATTGCGATGCCCTCGGCGCCGGCCAAACGCACCGGAGAAATCGTACGGCTTTTGCGGCAGGCGCGTCTCCCCTGTAAAACAGTCCCGTCGCTGGACCAGCTTGCACTGGGACAGGTTCGCGTCAGTCAGTTGCGAAACGTGGAAATTCAGGACCTGTTGGGGCGGGAAAAAGTCGAACTCGAGACCGAGAGCATCCGGCTCACGTTACAAGATCGGGTGGTGATGGTGACAGGCGCCGGCGGCAGCATTGGCAGTGAACTGTGCCGCCAGATCGCCACGTATCGTTGCAAGCATCTTCTTCTGCTGGATCGATCAGAGCCTAACGTTTTCCAAATTGAGCAGGAGTTGATCCGATTGGACCATGGTGATCGAATCATCCCGTTGGTTGGCGATATTCTGGATCGGGCACGGATGAAGGAAATTTTTGAAAAATACCGCCCTGAAGTGGTCTTTCATGCCGCAGCCCACAAACATGTCCCGATGATGGAGCGCCAACCAGGCGAGGCAATTCAAAACAACAGCCTGGGTACCGCCCAACTCGCTGAATTGGCCGTGGAATTTGGCGTGGCTCGGTTCACTCTGATTTCCACGGACAAGGCCATTAATCCGACCAGCGTCATGGGCGCCAGCAAACGCCTGGCAGAAATATATGTGCAGGCATTGGCCAAGGCCAGCCCCAGCAAGACCAAGTTTATGGCGGTTCGATTTGGCAACGTGCTGGGATCCTCCGGCAGCGTTATTCCTGTGTTTCACCGGCAGATCGCCGAAGGCGGGCCGGTGAAAGTGACCCATCCGGATATGACCCGATATTTCATGACCATCCCGGAAGCGTCGATGCTGGTTTTGCAGAGCGCCATGCAAGGAACAGGTGGGGAAATCTTCGTTCTGGACATGGGCAGCCCCGTCAAGATTGTGGATCTGGCTCGTCAGATGATCGAATTGAGCGGGCTCAAACCGGATGAGGACATCCAGATCGAATTCACCGGCGTCCGTCCCGGCGAGAAACTGTTTGAAGAAGTTACGCGGAAAGGGGAGAACTTTGCTCCGACCACGCACGCCAAAATCTTCCGTTTCCTGTCCGAGCCGGCAGAATTGGCGCAGATTCGCGCTACGCTCGAAAATCTGCGGGCCAATCTTCATCTTTTCGACGCGAACGAAACCAAAATGATCCTGAAAAGAGCGGTACCAGAATACGAACCGTTTCTGCCTTCGGACAACCGCAACGGCCAACCGGAACACCAGCGCGACCAGGCTGGAACCGCAGCCGAAATGAAGAAAAATCGGGCTGATTTGGAACCGTTATCGAACAAACCAAACGTGGTGCCGTTGTCGTAACCGCCTTCCTGAACAATTTATGAACGCAAAAATAGCAATCGTTGGCTTAGGCTACGTCGGGCTCCCACTCTCGCTTCAGTTCGCTCATTCGGGGGTGACGGTATTGGGTTTGGACGTTGATTCCAACAAGGTGGACGCTCTCAACCAGAAGCGCAGCTATATAAAACACATCCATGCGGCAGATATTGCCGAAATGGTTGGTGCCGGCAGATTCTCAGCGTCCACCAATTTTGGAAAAGTTTCCGAAATGGAGGCGGTCATCATTTGTGTGCCGACTCCACTTAATAAAAACAGGGAGCCGGACATTTCATATATTCTCAAAACCGGCAATGCCATCGCCCCGCATCTGGTGAAAGGAACTCTAGTCGTTTTGGAATCCACCACGTATCCTGGAACCACTGACGAAGATTTGCGGGGGGTGCTTGAGGCTGGTTCTGGTCTGAAGGCGGGCGTGGATTTCCATCTCGCGTTTTCCCCCGAACGCGAGGATCCAGGAAATCCCGACAGCCGGGTCGCCTCAATTCCAAAGGTGGTGGGTGGTTATACCCCAGCCTGTCTGAAACGGGCATCGGCTCTTTACGGTCTGGCGATCAAGACAATTGTACCGGTGTCATCTTGTCGTGTTGCCGAGGCCACAAAACTTCTGGAGAATATTTTTCGCAGCGTGAATATTGCATTGGTCAATGAGCTGAAAGTGGTCTATTCAGCCATGGGCATAGACATTTGGGAAGTCATTGGAGCTGCAAAGTCTAAACCTTTTGGATTCATGCCATTCTATCCTGGGCCGGGCTTGGGCGGACATTGCATACCGATTGACCCCTTTTATCTCACCTGGAAGGCACGCGAATACGGGCAAAACACCCGTTTTATCGAATTGGCAGGGGAAATCAACACCTCGATGCCCGAATACGTGGTGCACCAGCTCATGGACGCGCTCAACTCCCAACGCAAGGCGACGAACGGTGCGAAAGTATTGATTGTTGGCTTGTCTTACAAACCCGACGTGGATGATGACCGTGAATCACCAAGTTATGTTCTTTTGGACTTGCTCAACCAACTGGGTGCCGAGGTCGCTTACTACGATCCGTATGTTCCGGTCATCCGACCAAGCCGCGAGCATTCACATTGGGCTGGGACTCGTTCCGTGGCATGGAACGAACAGGTTCTGCATGGATTCGATATCGCCCTGATCGCGACCAACCACAAGTCTGTTGATTATCAGGAATTGGCGGAATGGTCAGCCTGTATTCTAGACACACGGAACGCAATGGTTGGCATAAAAACCCGGCCGGGCCAGCTTTGGAAAGCGTGAAGATTTTTGATGAATGCGTACGAAAAGTTGAAACAGCAGATGTTGGTTGAGCCAAAGGCATGGCTGGTTACTGGCGCGGCCGGATTCATTGGCTCGAATTTGCTGGAGGGGCTTCTGCGTTTGAACCAGCAAGTGGTGGGATTGGACAATTACGCGACAGGATCACGCCACAATCTGAATCAGGTCAAAAATCTGGTCGGCCCTGACCTGTGGAAGAACTTCCGGCAAATGGATGGAGACATCCGTGACTTGGAAACCTGCCAGCAGGCCTGCCACGGCGCGAATTATGTGCTGCACCAAGCCGCCCTGGGTTCCGTGCCCCGTTCGCTTGCAAACCCCATCGATTCGCATGCGAGTAATGTCACCGGATTTTTGAACATGTTGGTCGCGGCCCGGGACAAAGGGGTGAAACGCTTCGTGTACGCCTCCAGCAGCTCCGTTTACGGTGATCATCCGGAACTGCCAAAAATCGAGGATAAAATTGGACGATGCCTTTCCCCCTACGCGGCTACCAAGCGCGCAAACGAACTTTATGCTGACGTGTTTGCCCGCTGCTACGGGCTGGAAACCGTGGGATTGCGCTATTTTAATGTCTTTGGACCGCGGCAGGATCCCGACGGGCCTTACGCCGCGGTCATTCCCAAATGGATCGCCGCCATGATAAAAGACCAGCAAATTCAGATCCATGGCGACGGTGAAACCACCCGTGATTTTTGCTTCGTGGCCAATGTTGTGCAAGCCAATCTCCTTGCCGCAACGGTTCAGAATACGGAGGCAATCAATGAAGTCTACAACGTCGCTGTTTGCGCGCGGACCAGTCTGAACCAGCTTTTCACTTTATTGCGCGAGAATCTCGAAGCGAACTTTCCGCATTTGAAAGATCGCATGCCAGTTTATGCTGATTTCAGGGTCGGAGACGTTCTTCACTCGGAGGCAAACATATCGAAAGCGTCTCACCTCCTCGGCTATCAGCCATCGCATACAATTCAGCAAGGGCTCTTGGAAGCTCTGGATTGGTACCGCCAAAATTTGTGACGAGATTTGATTTATGAAAAAAAGACATATTCAGACGATTATCGCGGTCATTTTGGTCGTTGGAATTCTCGCGGCCGCCGGCGCCTATGTTGGGTATCGGGCCTATCTGTCTGCCCGGCAAACTCACCTCATCAAGCAAGCGCAGCATTACCTAGCGAAGCCCGACATAAAAAAGGCGCTACTGTGCCTCCAGCGCGTGCTGCGGTCCAATCCAAAGAATGTGGAAGCCTGCCGGCTCATGGCGGAATTAAGCGAGGCGGGCCGCTCGCCGGGTGCGCTGGTGTGGCGCAGCCGGGTGGTAGAACTCAGTCCGAATTCAGTGGATGACCGGCTGGCGCTGGCCCAGAGCGCCTTGATCTTTCGTGACTATCCGCTGGCGACCAATGCCCTTGCGGGCGTGGACGCAGCCGGCAAGAAGACTGCCGTCTATCATAACATTGCCGGTGAGGTGGCTTCGACAGTTGGCCAGCTTGCGCAGGCCGAAGCTGACTTTACGGAAGCCGCGCGGATCGAGCCAACCAATCAGGTGCCGCAATTGAACTTGGCGGTCATACGTCTTCACGGCACGAATGCTTCGGCCTTGGCCGAAGCGCGGGCCGCGCTTAAACAAATTTGCTCGACCGGTTCGGCCCTGCGCTGTCAGGCCTTGCGCGAATTGGTCGTGGACTCCATGCGCTTCCGGCAGACGAATTCGGCGATGCAGTTGTGCAGCGAATTGGTTCGTCAAACCAACTCGTCTTTCAGCGACCGGCTTTTGAGATTGGATGTACTGCGAGGCAGCCAGAATCTGGAATTCAAGCCTTCATTGGCTGCGATTCAGCGCGAATCGGGGACCAATGCGGGGATGATCTATGAATTGGGCGGCTGGCAAATGACACGGCTGGGCCCCGCAGAAACGCTGGTGTGGTTGCGTACGCTGCCCATGAACTTCCAAACCAACCAGCCGGCGGCACTGTTAATGGCGCAAAGCGAAACCATGCTGAATGACTGGCGTGGTCTCCAAAATTCGCTAAAAGGGGAAAACTGGGCGGAGTTGGAATTCACCCGGCACGCGCTGTTAGCCCGGGCATTGCGCGGGCAGGATCTGTCTGCTGCATCAAAAGGGGAATGGGATCTGGCTTTGAAAGCCGCCAACGGACAAAAGCAGAGCCTCGTCACGCTCCTGCGTTTGGCGGCAGCCTGGCAATGGCAGGGTGAAAGTGATGATATCCTTTGGACAATTGTAAATCAGTACCCTGACGAAAAGTGGGCCTTCGCCGCGCTCAACCAAACGCTATACTCAAGTGGCCGCACACGGCCCTTGATGACACTTTACAGCCAGGAATTTCGGCGCTCGCCGTCCAATCTCGCCATCAAGAATAACCTTGCCATGACCGCCCTGTTGCTGGACGCCCAGGAAATTAATCCGCACGTCCTCGCGCGCGAAGTTTACCAGCAGGCCCCCACCAACGCGTCGTATATTTCGACCTACGCATTTTCCCTGCATCTCCAGAACAAAGATGGCGAGGCGCTTAAGGTCATCGAGCGGCTGAGCCCACAGAAACTTCAAGATCCTTCGATTGCGGGCTATTACAGCCTTATTTTGCAGGCAACCGGAAATAAACAGAAGGCGCGCACCTATATGGATTTGGCATTCAAAGGCACCCTGTTACCGGAAGAAAAAAAAATATTTGAACGAGCAAAGGCTGGCGCATGACTCTTGACCACAGATTGCGGAATTTCACCGCGACGACGCTACGACGGACTGCAATATAGGACTGCTCAGGAATTGGTGGCATTGTAGCCCCTTAATAGCCTTTGGTCGTTTATCCATGTCATCGAAGTAATCCGTGGTTCATTTTCTGGCGATTACTAAAATGGAAAGGAGCGCCCAATTTACAATTTTCCAGATCCTTATTGTACGAACTCAGGCCGGTCTTGCGACCGGCCTGAGTTGTTTTTAGAAGCGGTTTGCGCCTGAAATCAGATCAAACTGCTGGGCTTTTCGCAACATCCGCAGCATGCTCGCGCCAAAGGGAAGCAACAGCAACATTCCGGCAACCATGGTAGTGGGCTCTGGTACAGGAGTGCTTTCGAGATCAAATTGAACATTCCCCTGAGTGGAGTTAATGTTGACATTGTCGACCAAGCCGTTGAATCCATTGGCCCACGGATTCCCGGTTGATAATACAATGCCTTCAATGTTCATATCCGCATAATTAACAGGTGTCGAGCTGCCGCCAGTATAGGAGTTCCAGTTAATCGCGCCACTTTGAATGGCCGCGAGTGTCGGTTGGGTGTAGGAACCCAAGTTGCCTGAGAGGGCGCTATCATTGACTGTTAACTGGTTGGCACCTGCCCCAGTCGCCCAAGTGACCCATTGGTTGCCCTGATTGTTGAGATTTTGCGACAGATATGGCTCCAGGATGAGGCGATTGCCATACCACGACGCTTCGCCGTTGGCATGGGGTGCCGTATAAATAATGAGGTACCAGTTTGGAGCTGCTGCCGCTTGCGCCGGCGTTAAGTAGGTCTCAAAACTGAGTGAATTCAACGAGCTGATCGTGAGCTGGCCAAGCCCACGTTCAGTAGCACTGTTTGCGTTTGCATACAAATAATATTGGGAAGGCGAAGATCCGTTTGCCTGCCACGACCCGGTGCCGACTGCGGCCTGTGTGGAAGTAGTGTTAATAGGCGCGCTACCGTTAAGGGGAGGTCCGCTGCTGGCATCTGTGGAGTCTAAGACCACTGTTGAGCCGAAAGTTGGGGCTACGGTACAGGCAGCCATGATGGACATAACGGCTGTTAATTTCATTGCCATAATTATATTTATTTGGTTATTACGATTAATCTTGGGCTGGGCAATCTCAGGACCACGCATCAAACGAATTGGCTCGTCCTGCCAAAAGCCTCAGTAGCAATTATCTATGACTCAAAGAATAATTTCTATGGTGTTTTAGGACATCAAAGGCCATATTTGAGACGCTCGAGCCAGTTTTGGGTTGAAAGTTAAAAACATCGATACGCTCATGGCTAGTCGAGCGCCATTTCGGGTGTACATAAAAAATCAGGCCGGTCTCTTGACCGGCCTGAACGATTTTGGGGTTTCGGTCCGCATTTCTATGGTTACGCGCTTTTTGTCTTCCGCAAGATCTTCACGGCGCTCGCGCCAAACGGCAACAGTAATAATGCTCCAGCGACCATGGTGGTGGGTTCAGGAACAGGCGTATTTGACCAGTAAGCAGTGTAGTCAGCTGGATTTTCGTTTGGAAAATTGGCTGGATCCCCAAAATTATAAGCTTGCATAATCATTGCGCTGAAACCAGTGCTGCCATCAACTGTATTGTCTGTGTATACTACGGTTCCATCTATTGAATAGATGTAAGAGGAGCCGGTGAATTCTATGGAAAGCGAGTTCCAAGCGTTGTAATTAACTGGGGTGCTGAGGACGACCCACGGATTGCCCAGATCTCCATCATAAACCTGGAAATGTCCGACACTACTGCCGCTACCGTCCAAATTGGGACTGTTTGCAAATCCGATGATAGGATAGTCATTGCCACCATTCATGACCCCCCACATATCAGTGCGGATTGCCCCATTCGCCGGATCAGCCATAGATCTTGATATCCAAAGATCTGCGGAGAGCACAGAGCCCGCGCCTTGGAGCGACGAAAACTGGTATCCATCGCCTTGCGTATTATAGAACGAAGAATTTTGACCAGTTGAAGCACGGTTTGCAAGCGATTGAGCAGAACTGATTCCAATTCCTAGCACATCGCTTCGGCCCTGATAAGCGCCCACGTCACTGAAGGAATTTGGAGCGTAACGGTCTGTTGCCCAGCCTGTTGGCACATTGGCAAAATCGGGGGTAATTACACCTGCATTGAGGGCTAAGGTTGCGCTTGCCCCAGCGATTGCCCAGAGTGCCAATTGTAGTTTTTTCATATTTATTTAATTCAGTGTTCTGATCCCCCGCGACTCGATTTATGGCTAGACAACTTCAGTTTCATGCCCTTTCAAACGCGAGGGTTTTGCTTTTTTTCAGTTTGCGATGCTCATCTTCTAGGATTGACGGAACCATTTCTATAGTGTTTTAGGACATCTGGGGGCGCATTCGGGACATTGAGAGACAAAATAGAACACTTTTGAAAAAGTGCATACGTGCAAATTGACCCAGTTTCAATCACGGACAGGGACACTGCTCTGTTCTGGAAAGGGTTTCTCTTTGGGAAACGCGAGTCAGGGTTGCGCTAGGCGATAAACGCGGCTGGCGTGATTGGTTGCGTCAGTATCCGTATACCTGACCACGCTATTGCCCAAAGCGGTAGCGGTCCCGATCGAGATCCACGGACCGGATGCAGTATTGGCAGCTAGAACACTATAGAATTCGTAAGGCAAACCAGAGGCGGCGAACGAGAAGCTCCCGTCACTGTTGACGACATAATTGGTGATGAGGCTGAACACACTGCCGGGGTTCACTTGCACTGTCACCAAGCCGTGGCTGCTCCCGCCGCCGTCGTCGCTTAACGTGTAGTTGAAGCTGTCCGCTCCGGCATAATTGGTTGCCGGGGCATACGTGATGGTATGGTCGCCGTTCAGCAACGCCGTCCCGCCCTGCGCGCTGACGGTGGCTACCGCTGACACGCTCAAAGCGACTCCCGCATCGCTTGCGGAAGCTATGAGGTTCGAGGCAGCAAAGGTAGCAGGCTGGTTTGTGAAGGTGGCAATCGCAAAGGGGCCGGGGGCCGGATTGATTCGCACAGAACCACTGGCACCGACAAATGTATAATTGGGTGCCGCCGTCCCGCCGAGCCCGAGACCGGCAAATGAGGATAAGTTTTGCAAGCCGCCGTTTGCCAAGGCCAACGTCGCACTCCCGACCAGGGTCAGATTCCCGCCATCGAGATTATTTCCCACCGTCAGGATTGCTGACGCCGCCGTTGCCGTGCCATCATAATTGCGGCTGCCGCTCAAAGTCACCGGCAAAGCTGTGATGGCGGCAATGATGTTGGCGACGGGTTGGCCCACCGAATAATTTGCGCTTTGTCCGCCTGGAGCCAGCGTCACCCCACTGGTTACCGTAACGGGCTTGGTATTCGCCACGTTTGCGTCGGCAAATGCGCCCGCCAAAGTTCCGGTCGCGAAGCTCACCGCGTCGCCTATGTAAGGCGCGCCGTCGCTGATCGAACCGCTCCCCGGCGACTCCGCCGGCAAAGCCATGGCCACCCCCGAAAGCGTTACCGATGTGGTGGCGTCATACACCTTGTCGGCAGCGCTGATGCCGGCGTAATTGATCGGTTTGGCCGTAATCGTTTGCACGAGCGCACCGGCCGAACTGTCGCTCGGGTCATGCGTGGCGTCGCCTTGATAATACGCTGCGACAGCGTGCGTCGAGCCGTTTACTCCGAGGTCGGTGGAGGCCGTGTAGGTTGCCGTGGCGTTGGGCGCCGTGCCTGCGACCAGCGAGATCGTGGTCAGGGTGGTTGAACCGTCCTTGAAAACCACGCTCCCGCCCGGAGTCGTCGCAATGCCGGTGACCGTGGCGGTAAAGGTTAACGGGCCCCCGTACGTTTGAGTGCTGGTGCCGGTCGTGCGCGCAAGTACCGTGGTAGTGTTTTCCATCGCCCCATAGGCCACCTGCACGTTCACGGCGGGCGAATTCGTTGCCAAGCCACCGCTGTAAGTGGCACGAGCGGTCAGCACATAGCTTCCAGCCGGCACGTTGCTCCACTGCATGCTGTACGGGGGCTCATTCGTCTCGCCAATCTGAATGCCATTGGCATAAAACGTCACATTGGTGACGCAGTTGGCTGGATCAAAAGTGTCGGCGCAGAATTTAATAATCGGCAGCACGCCGAAGTTGGCGCTATTGGTTGGTTGAAAGAGGGTTATGCTTGGTGCCCCGGCCGAGCCATCAAGGTTCTGGAAAATCCCCTGGCTTGCGTTGTAATAGCTGCCGCTGCCGCTGACCTCCAGCTTCACCGTCCGGACCATATAGACGTTTGTATTGGCTATTGGATCGGTATAATTGAGACCGGTGAGCAGGTTTGTGGTCAACCGCGTGAACGGACCAGCGCTCGTGGGCGCGCGATAAACATGATAACCGAGAACCGTGTCTGGTGAAGCGTTCCATGACAAATTCGCGCCACCGGAACCATTGTTGCTGACAATCAACGCTGACGGCGGTGCGACAATGTGCATTCGCAACGTCGGGTCGCCCATCAAGGCGATATGTACAAAACCATTATCCGTATTGAAATCGTAGCCGCCTTGACCGGCACCGAGATTGTTCTGGCTTACCAGCGTGCCATACCCGATTGTTTGGCCCAATCCCATATGATGAAATTGCCAGTAAGGTCGGCCGGACCACACGCTGGATAGCGTATAGTTGGGCGTCGCCAGGGCTGCGCGCAGGAAATTATCTTGCGAATCCCAGTCACCAAAATAGCTCCCAAAAAACATTGTGAAAACTACACGTGGATCGTTAGCCGCAAAATCCGCGGAGCTGCCCACTCCGCCGCAACTTGTGAAAGTTCCCGGGCCGCAGCCGAAGCCCCATAGATAACTATTGGTCGCCAGGGAGCCAAACCAATCTGAGCCAGCCACAGTATTGCTAGCACCGAAGAATGCGGCGAAGTCACGCCAGCCAGCGACAGCAAAAGGCTCGCCCGTTGACAAGCCAAAGTTGTCGTCAATCCAACCTCGGCGTTGCGCTGTGATCAATTTTTGCCGGAAGGCATGATCCTTGTTCAAATACTGGCGCAGCAACTCTGTTTCCCCTTGGGAAAAAGTCGGCAGGTTGGCCAAATCAACTCGACCCACCTGCAATGCCAGCGGGATCGGGAAAACGCTTTGGTCGAATTTGCCATCACCTGGTACGTTCCAATTCCGTTGGTCATCGGCAGAACTGACATCAAATAAAGAATCGCGCCAGAAATAAATGTCGTACGGCACATCGCCGTAATAACCGTCTGCAGGCCAAGCGCCAGAATGCTGCGGGACATGACCGTCTGGCGCAATGTTGCCGGAATAAGGGACCGGCAAGTGACCAAACAAGAATACAGACGCTAAATTGGTCGGATCGGCGAGATAATCTGAGCGGACAATCGCCTTGGCGACGGACATTTCGTTAGAGCGGGCCCACCAAACATTGGAGTTGGTGTTTGCTGGATCCACGGCCATCCGCGGAATATCGTGGCGCAAAACGGTCCAACCATCCCCCACCAAATCCGCTTGCAGCCGTGCGAGTTCCGTTGCCAGATTTGTGCTGAAAGTGCGGTCCACCAAAAGAATAACCTTACCACGACTACCAATCAAAGGCATTTGGATGCCTGCATATACGTAACCTTCTCCATAATAACCGGATGCAGCTTTGCTTATCCGGTATTCGTAATTGCTTCCTACCGTTACGTTCTTATCTGCAAAACCGGCAACCGTGGATGCTAAGGTGGCAACGCCACCACCCCAGCTATTGGCGCCGAGCGTCTTGCGATATACGGTGTAGCTAGAAGCATTTGGGTCTGCTGGCCAAACCAACATGATTTGAGCAGGATTGGTCTGAACGGAAACGCTGACCTGTACGGCGTAATCTGAAACTGCTGTGGCTCGACCGGTGAAAGTCACACTCCACATGGTCGCACAAATCATGATCAAACATGCTGACCTCCAGATGCTCATGCTGCGCAGGATAGCAGAGATGCACGACTTGGAAAGGCGAATGCAGCCTCAATGGCCCAAAAGTGATATGTAATGTCCCAAAGAGTAATAGTTTCTGTTTTCAACTTAAGCGGATCTCAACAAGAATTAAGCTGACCGTGTTTCGCCGCGATTAGCAAGCGTGTCTCATTTATGGCTAAAGATGTCCCGAAATCCGATAGCCACATTTTGCAATCTATGCAAGACTGATTTCATACGCGTTAAGTCAGCGCGAGGAAGGTGAGCGACGGCTCTAGTGTCTCGGAATGGCGTGAATGTGAAATTGAAAAAGTGCTGTAACCATCGCTCAAAAACACAAAAAAAAGAAGTGGAGAAAGTGAACTTATGAAAAATTTAGCATGTTTTAATCGCACGATTGCAGCCGTGGGGCTGGCGTGCTTGGGGATCGGTACCAGTGATGCGGCAATGGTTGATTACCAAATTAGTACTTCAACCGCATTATTGGAGAGCTTCAATATTAGTTATAATACGAGTGGCAATACGCTTAATAATACCGACAACGGTGCTTATGTTGGCGGCATCCAGATTTCTAGAGTGACTGGTGGCACGCAACCACTTAGTGCTTTCCCCAGCACATATACTACCGTATGCACCGACGTTGGCAACATTGTTTACATGGGCGACACGTATGGCTACGATCTAAAAAGCTTCAGTGGGCAGGCCGGACTGAATCCTCTTTGGGGATATAATGCCACAACAATTGGAGGAACAGGAACCCAATTGACTGGCGCCACACTGCAGGGCGAGCAGGCTTTAGCTATCCAAAACGCTGCTCATATTTTTTACAGTGAGTTTTCAAATCTAGGAACTGGTGCTACTGCTTCCCAAAATGCAGCCGTGCAACTCGCGGTCTGGGCAGCGCTTTACAACACAACGATTTCAGGGCAAATCACCGGCTTCTCATATAGTGGCGGGAACGGGTCTATTTCCGGAGGCCGGTTGGCGGTATCAGGTGCAGATCAAGCGGCCATCAATTTGGCAGCGAGTTGGCTAAATGCTATCAACACCGGCGGGACTGCGGGGAATTATGGGCTTACCGGTAATTTGCTTTATCCAAATCCCACCACTCAAAACGGAGCCCCGGTGCAGGAGTTGTTAATCCGAACTCAAGATGCTACCCCGGTCCCGGAAGCTTCAACGATGGTCGCTGGCGTGTTGTTGCTGTTGCCGTTTGGCGCGAGCACCCTTCGTATGTTCCGTAAGAATCGTACGACATAAACCACGGGACAGTGAGATCTTATATTTTTAAGAATGGTTTCAGTCAGGCCGGTCTTCGGGATCGGCCTGATGCCTTTTGAGATATGGCTTTGGCCTAAATCGGAAATCAGGCTGAATGGCTGAATCGCTTTTGTTCCAAAACAAATTTGAGAACGTCTGGCTGGGTTTGCCCCGCCTGTTGATAAGAGCTCTATTTGGGGTTCCTGAACTGAATGGAAAGCCAGTCGGCTGCAAGGGGAAACCCTATCACCAACAGAACAGAGACGATTCCAGCGGCACCAAGTGCGGTCACACGGTCGGATCCCCGGCAGACCAGGGCAATGGAGAGAATCCCGCCACCCAGCAATAGCACACAGCCCATCTGTATCCCGCGCGGGATTTTGGCATCGGTGGCTTTCTCCCACCAGCGCAAATAAGCCGACGCCAGCCAAGCCACGCCTGCAAAGGTGCATCCCGCGTAAAGCGCCTCACACAGCAGAATTCGATGAGATCCGACCTGCAGAATCGGCGCGAGCAGACCAGGCATGTATCGTACCAGCCAGAACTCAGGATGCGTGAGGGCATCCAGCCACTGGTGCGTCCACGCACCGACCACCAATGAAATGGCGGTTGCCCAAGGAGAACCTGCCGGCCGCCGGCAAAATGGCAGAAATGCCCGCTGGTAGTGCGCCGGAAGAAGGCGAACCACAGACAACCTGAACAAATAAAAAATGAGAACCAGCATGAGTCCCACTGGCAGGCAGAACCCGAAACTCCCCGCAAGCAGGCGATGCGAGAAATATTGGACGTTGAGGCCGCCAAAAGCATAGCCGAGATCAGGGGTCAGACTGCCGATGACAAGGGCGGGGAAATTCAAAAACCGCGGGCAAAAACGCCGCAGCGGCAATACCGCAGCCGGATGAGCCAGTGGAAAAGGCATTGGGAGGAAATTAGCAGCCGATCCGATTTCTATCCAGCCTCGATTTTGGAAAGCCCCGCCTCCAGCTAAAATCGGTACTTCCAATTCCAGATCAAGGCTTTGGGTCTCAGTCCCGAAGATCTTCGTGAAAAGGCCAACGTTTACACGCGTCCCGTGAGCGTATCAGGATGTCCCACCATGGCATAGGAGCATTGAACAATTGAGAGTATTCTATATTGCGTCGATGGGGTGTTTTGGAAATTACAGGGCCTGAGGCATGTCCCAAAAACGAATAAACATGTCCGACTTTGCGATAGATTTTAGAGTCAGAAAAAGAGTTTAATAATCGCAATCAAAAACAGGTCAGGAAAAAAAATCAAGAAAACCAAACACAAAGGAGAGGAAAAGGAGATCGCATGAAACTTATAAAAACATTAACAGTTCTTACAGCGGTGGGCTGTTGTAGCGCAGCCTTAACGAGTCAGGCAAATCTGATGGTAAACTTCAGTTCAACTGAAGGCTCGCAAATAGTTTTTACTGGCAACGGGACCGTTGCGAATGGCGGTGCGTTCCAATTTAATAGCCCGGGCGCTAATTCGTTCCAAATTCAGTCAGAATCGGGGAACCAGTCAACAGGATCCCTCGTTCCAGGCAACGTCGGGTTTTATGGCGGGCTTAGTTCTGATCCGTTTTCATATGGTGCAATAACAACGGATGGATCTGGTAACCAGTCTGCCGTGGTTTCAACAACACCGCAAGGGACATTCTATATTAGTGATGGCTCTGTTAACCTGACGGGAAATGTGAATTGGATTACTATTTCATCGCAAGGGCTAAATGGAAATCCAGGGAGTTTAAACAACATTTTGACAATTAATATCAGTAATGTATCATACAGCGGAGGGAATGTGGATTTGCAGACCCTCGCAAACCTCGCAGCATTAAACTTTGATACCATGAGTGTATCATTCACTGTCGAAAATGGGCAGACATTGACGGATTTGACCACGAGTTCTTCTTCCCATTCATTTTCTTACTCTGGAGCGCTTAGTGTTCCCGAACCAACGACGATCTTGGCAGGCACAATGTTGCTGCTGCCTTTTGGGGCGAGCACCTTGCGGATTCTGCGCCGGAAGGACACTGTTTAATATTGACTCCTATTTTCTTTTCACACTCAGGCCAGCCTTCAAGGCTGGCCTGAGTGATTTTGGTGATTCGCAAGTGGTTTAGAATCGCGAGGTCCCTTAACCCAACCAATCCACACTTCATTCAGCGTTTGGCCCCACTTGCCACGGTCGTCGCGAGATAGTAAAGATACGGATCGCGATGCGACCATAAATGCGGATTGCTCCACAGAGCTGTGAGATCCAGTTGCGTGGTGGTATTCGACGACGACGACCTGCTGAGCCGGCATCGACAACGCTGTGACAGAACCATCCAGAACAGTGTTGGTGAGGTTGACCGTTTGGGCGGAAGCGGTGTCGTTACGCAAGGTCAGCCGCACGGTGAGCAGGTTGGATCGCACGGATGGCATGCCAAACACGTCCGCAATGGATATCGGCGGGCCGCTGACAATTTTTACCGGCTGCCAAATGCCATAAAGTTCGTAGCGGTCGCCGCCATAACCGAAAGCGAGCTGCGTATGCAGAGTGAAAGAACCTCCCACCATGCGCTTGGTTGACCGGGACAGCGCCACGAGGCGGGCAAGGCGTTTGGCGGTTCAGTTTCATGTAGGCGAGCTTTAATTTCGTTCGTAGCCGAGAAGCCATTCCTGCGTTTATTTCTTATTGGCACGAAGGGTGCTAATGATTGGCGTTTTGAGTTCCGAGGACGAATCCTCACTCCAAAAAGGCCCCAAAAACGAGGTCTCTGAACGCAATTCGGCCCTTTGTTTAAAATACGGTGGCGAGTTTTAGAAAATGGTCGGGGCGGGGAGATTCGAACTCCCGACCTCTTGCACCCCAAGCAAGCGCGCTAGCCGGGCTACGCTACGCCCCGAACCATAAATTCATTGGCGATTCTCACTGTATCAGGAGTAGCAGATTGACAATCTGATACTGAAATCTGATACTGATCGCGTGAAAGCGGAGAACGCCCAGCAAAAGCCGGTTTCCGATTGGCAAAAGACGCCTTTTGCAAACCTGATACGTTACAAGCAGTCACAAGTTTATTTTGCCCGAATTCGGGTGAAGGGCAAGCTCATTCGCCGAAGTTTGAAGACAGATCAGATTTCAGTGGCGAAACTGCGGCTCGCCGACCTGGAAAAAAGCGAGCGGCAGAAAATCCAAAGCCTCAGCGCAGTGGCAAACGGCAAAATGACGTTCGGCGACGTGCTGGCCGTATTCAAACAACGGATGCAGGACAATCCCGAAGTCAAACCCAAGACCAAGGAGTATTATAAGTTCCGGATTTCCGCCCTGTTGAAATCGTGGCCGGAATTGGAAAACAAGGACGTGAGCCGGATTACGAATTCCGAATGCCTGGACTGGAGCGTCAAAAGCGCCAACAAGAACAGCTCGTCGTCACACAATCACACTGTCAGTATTCTTCGCAAAGTCTTTGCCATCGCGATGGAAACGGGCGCACGCTATGACAACCCTGCCCTGTCAGCCCGCCGCACGAGGGAACGCACAAAAAAGCAAATTAAACTCCCAGACTTTGGACAGTTTGAAAAACTGGTGGCCGAAGTGGGACGGCCCGTAAACGGCTTTGCCAAGCCCGCCGCAGAGTTGGTGCAATTTCTCGCCTATGGCGGCTTGAGAATCGGGGAGGCGAAATTTGTCACATGGGCTGATTGCGATTTACAACGGGGAGAAATCACCGTCAGAGGAAATCCAGATACGGGATTGAAAGGCCGCAATGTCGGCGAATTCCGGATTGTGCCGATGATTCCTGATATGCGGAAACTTTTGGAACGTATGAGAGCCGATCGCCCTGACGAAACCCCCAATACGCCCGTCATGCGGGTTTGGGAATGCCAAAAGTCAATTGACCGCGCCTCAAAACTGTTGGGTATCATACGATTCACCCATCACGATTTGCGGCACTACTTCGCCACCGTTTGCATCGAATCCGATGTGCCAATTCCCACCGTCGCACAGTGGGTAGGACACAAGGATGGAGGTGCCATGCTAATGCGAATCTACGGCCATTTGCGGAACGAACACAGTCAGAAAATGGCGGGGCAAGTGACATTTACCAGCGCCCCGGAAAAAGGCGGTGCAGGGCCACCACAGCGGACGGAGAGCGTCACGAAGCCACTGGCAGACAGTCCCGAGACCACCGCGCAACCGGAAACCGTGGAGCCGATTGTAGATGCTTCCGTAGGGTACTGAACCCAAACCGCACAGTGCCGATCATGGTGCCCGGCGTGACGGCGAGGGGAAAACAGCCTTTCCAACCATTTTGCGGAATTGCGCACAATGGTTGAACTATTCGGAAACTCCGAATGGTTGCTCAATTGGCCTTGTTGAACCGTTTCTCAAAATCCCCCACCACACGGAGAATTTCATCAAAGGCCGGGACCTCCCCGAAGAACATCGCTTCACTCATGCTTTGATAATCCCGTTTCCATGCCGGGAGTTGTTCTGGCAGGGGAATCAGGCGCAATGACCCAGGGCGTAGCGATTCTTGCGCCTCTTTGCTTTTACGGAAGAATACGGCGCGGTGAGCGGCGACCCGTTTAAAAAGCTCCAAATCGTTCTTCGCTTTTTCGGCGACATCTCTCTTTATCAAACACCAAAGATCATAATAATGGCGGGCCAAACGCACTTTGGGACCGCCGTCCGATTTCCGAAATGTTTCCTCATGCAACAGCATCGCCTTCTCCCAAAACGTGCGAATGGGTTCGACAGTGCGGATTGAAAATGCCCCCGTAACAAACAAATCCGGGAACGCCTCTTTCAGATACGGCTGGATTTGCGGCATGCCGCATGGCTCGGTATCGGAACGCGCCCCAAGTTCGATTTTGACGACTGGACGGATATAGGCAGCATCCGCATAAGCGGAAGGGTAGTGGAAAAGCAGGGTTTGACCGTCGGCATCGTCCGCGTCAGCCAGCAAGTCCCACTTCATTCCTTTTGGCAATGAGTTTTGAAAGTGCTTTTCCAGTTCCGGCTTGAGGGAATCCTTAATGCGCTTCTGGCAGGCCAGTTTCAATTCCTCCAGCCGCTTTTCCTGCTGTTTCTTGCTCCCGGCATTCTCCGGGCTTTTGGCCCCGCCGAAGCCGAGGAATTCGCGCTCCATGACGACATCAATATCCTCTGAAAATCGTTCGATCAATTTCCATCCCTTTGAAAGCGATGTCCCTCCCTTGAACGTCAAATGCGCTCCACACCCCGGCAGGCTGAATAGCTCGCGTAGCGTCCAGCATACCCAAAAGTCCTTTTCGATGCTGGCGGCACGCAACCCAAGCCGTGCTTGTGCTTCATCGCACAATTGGCGGCGGCGTTCCAGACTGGCTTGCAAGAATTCTTTCATGGTTAGGATTTTTGAGGTTCTGCGATTTGGCGTATCACCGTCGCCACCCACGCCGGAGCGTGGCGCAGATCAGCCAAAAGTTGTTTCTTATCCTTTGCGGAAAGCCGCTGTTTCAACTTCTGAATTATCTTCTCATCAATGTTGCGCTGGCCGAGGTGCCGGAGGGCTTGAATGACTAGACCGCTGGTATTCCCGGCAGGGGCCATATTGCGGGGCGTTGTTCGCTTTAGGATGATTTGCAATTTTCCGATTTGAACGCGGCGGTTGATTCCGTCTGTCAGGAACACAACTTTCATTGGCACTTGGTCCGAGAGCCCAAGCAAATTGGCCGCATACCCGCCCGACGGTTGCATTCGGATGGCGTGACGCAACGACAATGCCCGCGCCACCGCATCAATGGACGGTGATAATAGCCCAAGCTGCGGGTCGTTCTTGGGGTAATCGTAAAGGCCGCGAGCCAGATTGCGAATGATGCCGGCGCGTGTATGGCGCATCAAAGCCAGCCGGACTGCCGTGGGGCTTCCCAAGTCCTGAAAATCTCCCGGCGTGAATACGCCACCCCTGCCACCGCCGTAAATGCGATTTAATACAGCAGAATCAGTTGAGTGTGGATTATCTTTGTTCGCCATAATGAAACAAAAACACATACGTTTTTGTTTCGCAATACTATTCTGCGGTAAGGGGGAAATAATACGAGAAGTGCACCGCAATGTTGTAAATTCACTTAGGTTTTTACAACACTACCAATCACGCCGCCGAGGCGAATGGCCTTGACACCGAAAGCGCGGGCATTTTGATAATTTTACAATGGCCCGCCTGCGTCAATGGCCCGCCTGCGTCAATGGCCCGCCTGCGTCAATGGCCCGCCTGCGTCAATGGCCCGCCTG
>JARLJJ010000380.1 GCA_031291275.1 Formivibrio sp. | reverse complement strand
CTCGATCGGATAGCGCTTGCCATAGAAGTGGCCGGGGATATCCAGCGAAATCAGGTCGACATAGCGCACCTCTGGGTAGCGCTGGCGAAAGGCACTCACCTCAGCCAGCAGATCATTGCAGGCAGCGTTCATTGCGGTTCTTCCTTTGATTTTTGTAAGTTGTTATCAGCTGTAAACCCAGAGAGCCCGGGCTGGATGTTCGGAGAGATTGCCGAAGCGGCAACGGACGCGACTGACCAGCTGGAAGCTGTCGCCGGGGAAAAAATGAGCATGGGCAACGCGGAGATTTCTTCGTGCTTATTCATGTAGGGCATGCCGGAAAAATTAAAGCGCTCATGAAATTTATATCTTTTAATTTCATGAAAAAATATCACTTAAATTTCATAAGCGCAATGCCGTGTTAATAATTCTTCACACGAACAAGCACAAACATCGACAAACGCGGCGCCTGGTAGCGTCAGACCAATACTGAAATCGACAAGGACCTCAGACCTTGGCTCGGGGTCGGGGCTGGGCTGATCTGCGGGTCAAGGCCGGACGCCGACGTGGTCAGCTATTCCAGCGCTGTGGCTACACTGAGATTCAGCTGTCGCAAGGTCAGTTAACGCCTCTTTGCGCGCACCGCATTACGGACAATGGACTCATCCACCGGGTACCAGGCTCGCACCCGACACGCTCAAGGTGGCGCTCATGCTCAAACTGGAACGCGTACGAGACTGGATCATCGGGCCTCCACGCGATCCCATTGCGCCAGATGCTCGGCGTCACATTCTGCTGGTCGCATTGCTGGCGTGGGCCGGCCTCGGCGCCAATGGTTTGTCTTCTGCCAGTTATGGCCCAGAAAAGGCCTACCTTGCATTGGGTGCTCATCCTGAACTGGGGCTATTGCTCGCACTGGCGACCATCGTCACTGTGTTCATCCTTTCGTTGGCCTATAGCCAGGTCGTCGAGCTGTTCCCTTCTGGCGGAGGCAATTACAAGATCGTGTCGAAACTGCTCGGGGCCAGGCTCGGTCTGGTGGCCGGTTCTGCCTTGCTCGTTGATTATGTGTTGACCATTGCGGTATCGGTGGTGAGCGGTACCGATGCGTTGTTCAGCTTGCTTGCACCCGAAGCTCAGGCGCATAAGTTGCTGGTCGAAGTCGGTCTGGTCCTGGTGCTGATTGTCTTGAATTTGCGTGGCATTCAGGACTCGATACGATTCTTGTTACCGCTGGCAGTGGGCTTTTTGTTGATGCATGGAGCCTTGATTATCTATGGCATCGTGTCGAAGGCTGACGGCCTGATCACAACATGGGGGCAGAGCACGGCCGACATCGCAGCACTTTCACGTGATGTCGGCTGGCCCGTGGTCGTGGCGTTGTTTCTACGTGCCTATTCCCTGGGCGGGAGCACTTATGCGGGGCCTGAGGCGATCGCCAACAACGTCAACCTGTTGGCCGAACCGCGGGCCCGAACCGGGAGGGCCACATTGCTCTATGTCGGCACCTCGCTGGCCTTCACCGCCGGTGGCATGGTTCTTTTATATACCCTGTGGAACGTGCAGCCTGCGTATGGGCAGACATTGAATGCCGTCGTGTTCAAAGCCATCATCGGCCAACTCGGGATCGAATCACGCGTGGCTAACGTCATACTCTTGCTAACCCTTGCCCTGGAAGGGGCAATCCTTTTCGTGGCGGCCAATTCCATCCTGATTTTTGCACCGTCGCTACTCGGCAATATGGCTGCCGACTCGTGGTTGCCACACCGTTTCTGCAATCTTTCCAACCGCTTGGTCAAACAGAATGGGGTGGCCTTCGTGGGGGGATGCGCGTTGATCATTCTTGTCCTGTCCCGCGGTTCTCTCGCCTTGCTCGTTGTCCTATATAGCATCAATGTGTTTTTGAGCCTGGCGTTGGCCAAGGCCGGGCTTTGTCGTCATTGGTGGCAGCACCGACATGAGCAAAACAGTCGCTGGATCCGTCGGATGTTCATTTCGGCGGCAGGTTTCACGGTTGCGACCGGAATACTTCTGGTTACGCTCTCTGAGAAATTTTTCGAAGGTGGGTGGGCAACACTATGTTTGACGTTGGTCATTATCGGTGGCTGCGCCTTTGTTCGACGCCACTACCGAAGGGTGGAGAAGCTGCGTATACAAATGGACGCAGACTTCGCGTTGCCCATTCAAGCGCTATCAAACCCCCATCGGATAGCGCCTTCGTTAGATAGTCCGACTGCCGTCATTCTGGCCACGGAGCATTGGGGGGCTGCCATTCATACGTTTTTATGGGTACAAAGACTGTTCCCGGGAAGGTTCAAAAATATCCTCTTCATCGGGATCATCAAGGTTGAAGGTGATGTGCTGGGCCCGTTCGACACCATGCAACAAAAGAGAGCCCAGCTCGATAACTCAATGAATCAGCTGGAAGCCTTTTGTGCCAACAGTGGCGTCAGCGCCACTCGCCAGATCGGCTATGGAATAGACCCAATTGCCGAGTTGGAAACACTGATCAAGGAGGTCGTTTCTCGGTTGCCAGAGTGTGTTTGCTTCAGTAGCAAACTCATATTGCCAGAAGCCTGGTGGTTTACCGAGTGGCTGCACAACCAGACGCCACTCGTGCTGCAGCGCAGGCTGCATCTCGATGGCATTCCACTGGTCATCTTGCCCATCAAATTTAACTAATCGCTCAAACCACTTATGAAAACTCAAAAGCAGGCCGTCAGTGATGACACTGGGCGGTTTTTCAGTCAGGCCATCGCCG
The DNA here is from genome assembly GCA_031291275.1 of Formivibrio sp. Lineage (GTDB taxonomy): Bacteria > Pseudomonadota > Gammaproteobacteria > Burkholderiales > Chitinibacteraceae > Formivibrio. The sequence goes on along the minus strand of JARLJJ010000380.1, from coordinate 51 downwards.
GCTCACGCAGTAACAAAGCCTCCAATTGCTCGGAGGGTTGGGGCCGGGCAT
>JARLJJ010000379.1 GCA_031291275.1 Formivibrio sp. | reverse complement strand
CAGCACATGGCAGGATCAAAGACTTGTAGTTTTGGCATCACTGTTCTCCACTACTTGTATATTCGCATACAAGCATGAACATATGCTACTCTTCTCCCGACGAGAGGGATGTGACTCCCGTCACGAGGTATCCACGCGCTCCGAGGAAGGTGGACATCATGCAAGGACGCTACAACGTGCTCTTTCTATGCACCGGAAATTCTGCGCGATCCATCATGGCGGAAGCAATCATGAAGAAGAGGGGATTCCCGAATTTCACCGCTTACAGTGCCGGAAGTCACGCCACAGGTCGGGTTCATCCACAAGCCCTACGACAACTGGAGATTGCCAAGCTGCCCACCGAAGGGTTACGCAGCAAGAATTGGGACGAATTCGCCGAAGTCGGAGCACCTGAATTGCATTTTGTTTTCACCGTTTGCGACAACGCGGCCAAAGAAGTCTGCCCAATCTGGCCGGGGCAACCAATGACCGCGCATTGGGGCGTACCAGACCCTGCCGCTGTAGCGGGTACGCCCGAACAGATCGAAAGAGCTTTCAGTGAGGCGTACATGATTCTGGATCGCAGAATCAATCTAATGCTTTGTTTGCCGCTGTCCAGCCTTGACACGCTGGCCATCAAAAAGGAAATTGACCGCATCGGGCACCAATAAGTCCGTCGCGCCATGTATATTTTGTCACTCGAATGAGAATTCCAGATATTTTGTCGCCACAGTCTGAGACAGCGAACAAGCTTCCAAAGGTGCCATGCATCATTAGTCTTCTGGGACTACTTTTGCTCATCACGTTGTGCGTCTCATGCTCGAACGGGCCATCCAGTTCGTTCTATATTCGCGAGCGAGTGGAGGACTTGAAAAGACAAACCGCTCCTTCCGACGCATCCGTTAGAGAAACCGCAGGAATTGCGCCGAAGGGGCAGTCCGTTTCTGCCCAATGGGAATTTGATACCTCTGGGGGAGATTACTTGGACTGGGTGAAAAAACGTCTTCAGTCCAGCTATGCGCTTGAATCAGCCGGCGAAGCCAGGTTGATTTTCGGGAAGCATCTCGGGGGTGACTATGAATCGGTCACAATCCAAACGATATCCACAACGGAATCGCTGCATGTCAAAGTTACCTACGTAATTTTTCCTGATTAGAACTAAGCCTGCCCCTCCGGCTCAGGAAGCGCCTGGGTCTTGGTAAAGAGACCTGGGAGCAGACTTAACTGCAAGTTCCATCAGCATTGTGCCTGCGGAAAGTCGAAAACAGCCGTCCAGTTCACTGCATTCCAAGCACTTCTGCCACGCATCACGGTCCACGGTTGTGTCTCGCATTTGAGCCACTTGCCCTGCGTAGTCCAGTTGGTATCCAAATATTTTGCCCACCACAGCTCTGTTGTGAGCCATCTCCACAACCGAAGGAAACATCTTCCCGTAGCATTCTTGTTCGCAGTTCATAACATTACCTCCCCATTAAAAATCTTTTTGCGCCCAGCCACTCATATTGAGGGGACTCGACCAGCGGCTAAGACTGATTACAGGTCTCGAAGTCTTGCCTGTACGGTCTGAATGGATTGCATTCGTCATAACCTTGCTCCTCAAATCCACAACTCTATGAATAGACACGCTCCTTCTTTACGTCTCGTTAATAATGGATTCAGGAGTGTGCTCCAAGTTCACGGTGCCCAACGATTCTCTGAAATAGCGATGCTGGAAGAAGAGGGCAACATTCACCAGAGCGATCATCACCGGAACTTCGACCAAGGGGCCGATGACGGCCGCGAAAGCAGCTCCCGAGTTGATACCAAAGACCGCTACCGCGACTGCAATTGCCAACTCAAAGTTGTTCGACGCGGCGGTGAAGGCGAGTGTGGTGGTCTTGGAGTAGTCGGCGCCGAGCTTCTTTCCCATGTAGAATGACACCAAGAACATCACGACGAAATAAATCAGGAGCGGGACGGCGATTCGCACTACATCAAGTGGCAACCGAACGATGTACTCGCCCTTCAGCGAGAACATGATCACAATCGTGAACAACAGAGCAATTAGAGTCAGCGGGCTGACGCGCGGAACGAAGTTGTGGTCGTACCACTCACGACCCTTCGTGCGAACCAGCACGGCGCGGGTCAGAAACCCCGCAAGGAATGGAATCCCGAGATAAATGAATACGCTCTTTGCAATCTCGCCAATCGATACGTTTACGACCACGCTATGCAGACCGAGCTTGGCTGGCAAGACTGTGATGAAAACCCACGCATAAACTGAATACAAGAACACCTGAAACAATGAGTTAAACGCCACCAGCCCGGCGGCATATTCGGTGTCGCCCTTGGCCAGCTCGTTCCACACGATGACCATGGCGATGCAGCGGGCCAACCCGATCAAGATTAGCCCGGCCATGTATTCGGGATAGCCGTGAAGGAAGACAATCGCCAGCACGAACATGAGGACCGGGCCCACGACCCAGTTCTGCACCAAGGAAAGTCCAAGCACCCGCTTGTTGCGGAAGACTTCGTGCAATTCCTCGTATTTCACCTTGGTGAATGGTGGGTACATCATCACGATCAGGCCGACAGCGATCGGGATCGACGTAGTACCCACACTAAATTTGTTTAGGAACGGAACGATGCCCGGATACAGCCAACCCGCAAGGACGCCGACGGCCATTGCGGCGAAGATCCACGCGGTGAGGAAACGATCTAGAAAACTGAGGCGTGATGAGACTTTGTTCATTAGCTGACCCTTTTCCATAATCTCCGATCGCTCATTGCGTGTGGCCTGCACGGAGCGGAGGAGGGTTTCCACTCACTGATCATGCAGAATCGGGTTTGGACGGCCTTATTTAGTTTGCGCGAGTCCACCGCAAGAACTTCTGCAGCTGGCTTTGTGGCGGGTGTCGGGCTAAAGGTGGTTTTCACGAAAAGGTCGCCTCTCCTCACT
>JARLJJ010000378.1 GCA_031291275.1 Formivibrio sp. | reverse complement strand
CGTGGTATTTCGCGATATTTCAGAACGGAAGGAAAGCCATCGAAATTTGGCGCAGGCTTTTCACGATATGGCGGAAATCAATAATAGCCTCGACAAGGCGCGCAACCAGTTGCAGCAATCGGAAAAAATGGCAGCCATTGGACAATTGGCGGCGGGCATGGCGCACGAAATCAATAATCCGATCGGTTTTCTTCAGTCCAATCTAGGCAGTCTGGAAAAATATGTTTTGGCGCTGTTGAGTCTGATTGCCCAATATGACGAGATTGAAGAGGATAGCAAGATCGCCCCGGCACTTTTGGGGAAGATCAATAACCTAAAGAAGGTCATCGACTTTGATTTTATGCGCGAGGATTTGGCGGACTTACTTGTCGAATCCCGTAATGGCATTGATCGGGTGCGAAAAATTGTGCAGGCGTTGCGAGAGTTCTCGCAAGATGGCCAGGCGGATGAATGGACCTGGCTCGATATTCCGCAAAGTATTGAAAATGTGCTGGGTGTGATTCATCGTGAATTTGCCGGGAAGTGCAGCTTGCGCCAAGAGTACGGCAAAACGCCGGAGATCTACTGCCTGCCATCGCAAATCAATTATGTCTTCATGAGTATTCTGGTCAATGCAGCCCAAGCAATAGAAATCAGTGGCGAAATCGTTATCCGAACCGGGACGGAAGATGATTCGGTCTGGGTGGAAATTGCGGATACCGGGACCGGCATCCCGGATGAAATTCTTCCTCGGATATTCGAACCTTTCTTCACGACCAAACCTGTCGGAAAAGGATCGGGTATGGGGCTTGCCACGGCCTATGGCATCATCAAGGCACATGGTGGAAAAATTGAGGTTGCCAGCGTATTGGGCAAAGGAACGGCTTTTGTTGTGCGATTGCCTGTCAAGCATCTGGATCCGGAAAAGAGCTGATTTTCAGCATGCAGGATGAAGTGAACATGGCGCATGTATGTGGGTATTCATGTTGATTTTTGGCTCCGCCCGATGCTGGAAAATCAATCGTTGGCCTCGTTGTTTCAGTCGCGCTTTCCCTCGGAATTGACTGCGCGGAGCCGCCGCAGAATCTGGACGAATCCCTGTCTATTCCCTTGATGGTGAATAGGTTCTTGAACGCAGCTCCCCTGATTTGTCGCCTATTCTAGCCAAGCAGCATAAAAATGCATGTAACCCGAATTGGAATGAAATTTTTGTGAAAAATGAAATGAAATGTGCGCAAACCGCAGTGGTCATCGGTGGCGGTCCGGCTGGGTTGATGGCGGCGGAAATGCTGGTTCAGGGCGGCATGCATGTGGCGCTTTACGATGCCATGCCCTCGGTTGGGCGCAAGTTCCTACTGGCCGGCAAGGGCGGGTTGAATATTACGCATTCCGAGCCGCGCGAGCCGTTCCTTTCCCGCTATGGCACACGCCGGGCGGATATTGAGCCACTACTGGAAGCATTCGGACCGGATGCGTTATGCGATTGGATTCACGGTTTGGGTGTCCAGACCTTTGTCGGTTCTTCCGGTCGGGTTTTCCCGCGCGAGATGAAAGCCGCGCCGTTGTTGCGTGCCTGGCTGCATCGCTTGCGCAGTGCTGGGGTCGCCATTCATGTGCGCCATCGCTGGCATGGCTGGGATCAGTCGGGTCGGCTGTGCTTTACCGGGCCTGAAGGCGACATTGCCGTGCAGGCCGACGTCGTGGTGCTGGCGCTGGGCGGTGGCAGTTGGGCACGGTTGGGCTCCGATGGCGCCTGGGTGACGGTACTGCAAAAACTCGGCATTGAAGTGGCACCTCTGCGGCCGGCCAATTGCGGTTTCGATGTGGATTGGAGTGAGCATTTCAGCACGCGCTTTGCGGGCCAGCCGCTTAAATCGGTGGCGCTGGAATGGGCCGATTCTGCGGGGCAAAGCGCGCCGCGCCGGGGTGAATTCGTGGTGACTGCCACGGGTATCGAAGGCAGCCTGATCTATGCCTTGTCAGCGGGGATACGTGACGAAATAGCTACCCACGGTGTGGCTACGCGTCATCTTGATCTGATGCCGGATAAGTCACTGGCGCAGGTCACCGAGGCGCTGTCGCGCCCACGCGGGGCGGATTCGATGGCGAACCATTTGCGCCGCAAGCTGGGGTTGGAAGGGGTTAAAGCGGGTTTGTTGCGCGAACTGGTTTCCAAGGCAGACTTTGCCGTACCGGCTTTGCTCGCGGCAGCGATCAAGGCCTTGCCGTTGCGGTTGGTCGCGCCGCGCCCATTGGATGAGGCGATCAGCAGTGCCGGCGGCGTGCTGTTTGAATCGCTAGATTCGAATTTGATGCTGCGCAAGCAACCGGGGGTGTTCTGCGCTGGCGAGATGCTGGACTGGGAAGCGCCGACTGGCGGCTACCTGTTGACGGCGTGTTTTGCCAGTGGTCGGGCTGCGGGCTTGGGTGCGCTGGAATGGTTGAAAAGCAGGCCGATTACACCTGTTGATTGAGCAAGTCGCGGGCGAGGTCGATCACTTCGCTCGCAGTCAAGCCTATGCCAGCCGGATGTGTTTTGCACCATTCATCTGCGGCGGCGCCATGCAACCAGGCTGCGCAACGCGTGGCCTCGAAGGCATCCAATCCCTGTCCGAGCAAGGCCGCAATCATGCCTGCCAGTGCATCTCCCTGGCCGGCGTTGCTTAAGGCGGCATTGCCGCTGGCGTTGATGCTCCAGCATTTTCCATCGCTACAGATTGAGCCGGCGCCTTTGAGCAGTACGACGCTTCGCAGGTGTTGTGCCAGGGTTTGTGCGGCGGAAATCCGGTTGGCTTGCACCGACTGGGTACTGCAGCCGAGCAGACGCGCGGCTTCTGCCGGGTGGGGTGTGAGTATCGTGGCGCTGTTACGGTGGCGCAAACGGTCTTGCAGTACGGGGTGCGACGCGATGAGATTGAGCGCATCGGCATCCAGGAGCAGAGGTTGCGGGCAAGCCAGCAATTGGCTGAGTAAATCATGCGCAAATTCACTTTGTCCGAAACCGGGACCTGCAAGCAATTGGCTGAAATCGTGTTTTGCCAACAGGCTGGTTGCGTCATGCAACATCAATTCTGGCTGCAGAAGGTCAATCGTGGGATGGTTGGGGGCAAGAAACCCCAGATGCACTTTGCCGTTGCCCATCTTCAGTGCGGAACGACCTGCCAACAAGATGGCGCCCAGCATGCCGTTAGCGCCGCCGAAAATGGCAAGGGTGCCAAATTGTCCCTTGTGGGTATTGGCTTGCCGGCGCAGTTGGCGCATTGCCGCTGATGGCGCATCCATGAGTTCGCCGCTGGCGTTCGACAACGTTGGTGGTTTCAATCCAAGCGATTCAACGATGACTTCACCGGCGCAGTCGCGGCCGGCTCCGGTATGCAGGCCGGGCTTATCGGCAATAAAGGTCAGGGTCTTACTGGCGTGGATGGCCCCCCCACGGATTGCGCCACTGTAGGCATCCAACCCGCTCGGCGTATCGATGGCCAGGATGGGTTTCCCGCTGCAGTTTGCTGCTTCAATCAAGCTGTGTGTCGCGCGGTCAAGATCGCGGGCCAGTCCGATGCCGAACAGGGCATCGACAATCAGATCGGCGCTGGAAAAATCGGGCAGGGCGGAAAGCGGATTGATCGTGACGTCCAGCCCTGCTTGTTGTAATTCCCGTGCACAAACCTGGCCATCTCCTCCGTTATTGCCAGGTCCGACCAGCACGACGACGCGGCGGATATCTGCAGGCCAGGATAAAACCAGATTGGCAGCACAACGGCCTGCGCGTTCCATCAATGGCAAGCCGATAGCCAGTGCCTGCGCTTCAATCTGGCGCAGTTCATTAAAGGATGGGAAGTAGTGACTCATTTCCGGACGATCCGACTGCGTTCAAGACGGTTGAGATAGCGCTGGATCAGTGTCTGGTCGCTGCCCGTCAGCAGGATGAACCGGCAACCAATACGCAAGGTGTGCTGATCGCTGCGGGTGGTCAGTGTATGCAAGGTACAGACCAGCAGGTCCACCAGAAGGGTGCCGACGTCTGCGAGTTCGATCCGGCAACCGGTCAGGCGCATGCCGGGGGTCAATATCAGCGCCGGTAGCGGGCCGAGCAAACCTATTCCACCTAGACTGATATCCGCAATTTCAGCAGCAATAAACTCTGCGTTTTCGTGTGCCGGGATTTGGCAGTACATCCATTGATTGGCGGGTACGGAGAGGCGGAAGTAATCGCGGCGTTGAACATAAAGCAGGGCCTCGGGCCGGTTGGCATGGATTGCACGCTGTCCTTCATAGGTGATCGCTTGAGGGCGAGTCACATAAAACTGGATATGTACCCGATCGAGACTGCTGACGCAGATGATGTGCGTTGCATCGAGTAATAATTGTTGAGTGCGTTCATCCTGACTGGCATCGAAAATTAGATGATCTTCTGCAAGATGCAGCAAGGCACTTAGCGCAAAAGGCTCATGCCTCTCCGCCGGGTAAAGACAGACAAGTTCAGGATGCCGGGTCAGGCGCGTCAGCAGATGCTGCACTTGTTCCATATCCTGGATCAGAAATGGCGTGGGGTCATCCAGCTGGATCGGTGCAAGAGTGAGATGGTCGGGCATGGCCTGAGCCTATCGGAATAACCTTATGGGCTGTTATAGCATGCACCGCAGGCCCTGCCTAATTCGCTTTACGGCGCAGGCGCCAGCAAGTGCTCGACTTCGGTCAACGTGGCACGTTCTTCCCGGTGGCTGGCATTGCGTTCGGCCGAGAGCGGACGGACATGCAAGAGCACAGGCGTTTCGTCATACCAGAAAGAAAGAGTCGGATAACCAGTGACCTGCTGGATGCCCGCACTTTCGTTATGCTGGTAATCGATTTTCTGATCCAGCAGGAAAAATTCAACGGCTTTCGGATCGTCGTGGTAAAGAAGCAGGTTGATATTGGAGTGTGCCCCTGCCGCGCCGGAGAGTACCGATCCTGTTAAGTAGGGTCGGTAGGCGGAAAAAAAATGCATCAGGTAGGCGGCTTTTTTGCGCAGGTCGTGGATTAGCTCTGGGTGTTCCGGGTTGTAGACGGCACGGTATTGGCTGAGTGCATCGCCAACTTCTTGATTTGACGGGAGAGCCCGTCCTTCGGTTACGCCCATCTGATGAGCAGCCTTGCGTTTGGCCAGGGCAAAATCATGCACATGGCCTTCTGCAATCAGCCGTGCGGCCCGCGCCGCTATTTCTGCACGCAATGCAGTAGATGCGCGTTCGATAACTGGGCGGGTCACATTGTCTCCTCGACTTTCAGCGGGGGTATGACTGTTTCAGAAGAGAAGATCCTTGATCTCATCCAGCGGCGCTACAGTACCACCACTGTTGTTGCCCAAACCTAACTCCGGATTGGTTTGGGTGAACTCCTTGAAAAAGTATTCAGGCTGCGGTCCTTTTTCTGTTTGCAGGGTTTGCATGACTACACCGTCAGGCATGGGGTATTCATATTCGGGTTGATCCTTCAGCGCCTTGGCCATGTAGTTGATCCACACCGGAAGAGCCGCTGCCCCGCCGGTTTCTCTCCCTCCCAGCGATTTGGGCTGATCGAAGCCGATCCAGACCACGGCAACCAACCGTGGCTGGAAGCCGGCAAACCAGGCATCGTTGGTATCATTGGTCGTGCCAGTCTTCCCCGCGAGGTCATTGCGTCCAAGCACCCGTGCTTTGGCTGCGGTCCCAAAACGCACGACGTCATGCATCATATTGGTCATGACAAAGGCATTACGTGCATCCAGCGTGCGCGGTGCGTTTTCACCGGCGACTTCGGGTTCCATTTTTGCAAGAACATTGCCTGAACGGTCTTCGATCCGGGTGATGAAATAGGAGTGAACACGATAGCCAGTATTGGCAAAAACCGAATATCCCTCAGCCATCTGCATTGGCGTGACTGAACCGGCGCCCAGTGCCATGGTTAGATAGGCCGGATGATTTTTCGGATTGAAGCCAAACCGGGTGATGTGCTGCTGGGCGTATTCGGGAGAAATGGCCTGCAGGATACGGATGGAAACCAGATTCTTGGAGAGGGTCAGTGCATTGCGAACCGTCATCATGCCTGAATATTTTCCGTCGAAATTTTTGGGTTCCCAGCTTTGTCCCCCCGTTTGTTCCGGGCTGATAACCAGTGGCGCATCATTGATTAGCGTGGCGGGTGTAACGCCGCGCTCCAAAGCGGCCGAGTAAATAAACGGCTTGAAGCTGGAGCCAGGTTGGCGCCAGGCTTGAGTCGCATGATTGAAGGAGCTGCGGTTAAAGTCAAAACCACCAACGAGTGCTTTGACTGCGCCATTGAGTGGATCCAGAGAAACCAATGCGCCTTCGACCTGCGGCAGTTGGGTAATCATCCAACCCTTATCGGTTTGACGCAGGCGTATGACAGCACCAGGACGCAAGCGTGAAGCTGGCGGTGCTTTGTCCGACAACAGAAACCGGGCAAGTTTCAGCCCATCGCCTTCCACTGTCACGGTGTCATGACCACGAACATAGGCTCGTACTGCTTTGGGGCTGGCTTCCAGGACGACGGCGAGACGGAGCTCATCTTCATCCTTGAACTCAGCCAAGGCTTCATCCAAAGCATCTTCATTGCTGAGCAGGTCGGCATCGAGAAAGGCTTCTGCCCCACGGTATCCATGGCGCAGATCGTAATCCAGTAAACCTTGGCGCAATGCTTGATAGGCGGCGGTTTGTTGTTTGCTATCGATCGTGGTGTAAACGCGAAATCCTTGCGTATAGACGGTATCTTTGTAGCGCTCGGCCATCATTTGGCGGGCCATTTCTGCTACGTATTCTGCATGGACCTGAAATTCTTGACCCGTTTGTTTAACATCCAGTTTTTCGACTTTGGCAGATTCATATTCTGAGTCAGAAATAAAGCTTAACGCCTGCATGCGTCGCAATACATACAATTGGCGTTGTTTGGCGCGTTTCGGATTGACAACTGGATTATAAGCTGATGGGGCTTTAGGTAATCCAGCCAGCATGGCTGCTTCAGCAATATCTATTTTGGAAAGATCTTTCCCAAAATATATTTGGGCGGCAGCAGCAAAACCGTGGGCGCGTTGCCCTAAATAAATCTGGTTGATATAAAGTTCCAGGATCTGATCTTTAGTTAAATTATGTTCAATTTTGAAAGAGAGCAGTGCTTCATTAAATTTACGTGAAAAAGTTTTTTCATTAGAAAGATAAAAATTACGCGCTACCTGCATCGTGATGGTACTGGCACCCGAGGTCGATCGCCCCGGAATTAGATTGCTTATCATCGCACGCATCACGCCAAGGTAATCTACGCCGCCATGTTGGTAAAAACGCTCGTCTTCAGCAGCCAGAAGAGCGTTTTTCATGACTTGCGGCGTTTGGCCGATTGGGGTAAATGAGCGTTTTTCTTCTCCAAATTCACCAATCAGAACGTTATCTGCCGAATAAATCCGCAAAGGGATTTTTGGATGGTAATCTGTCAACGCTTCGAGCGAAGGAAGTTTGGGGTAGGTGAGAATGACGGCAAGCAGGATTAAGGCCGCTCCAATTAGCGCCAAGCCGCTGATTGCACCGAATAGGATCAGAAAAAAACGTTTAGTCATGATGCTCAATTTTTTGATTGGATCGCGATATTCCCATTTCGGGACCGGGTTACTTGTTGCAAATTAGTATGCATTGCCTTCGTTATCTTTACAGCAACGTTCTTCGCTGCTAGCATTTTAAGCAAGTTAGTAAGAAGGTGGCCTATTTCCATAATTTTTAAAGGAATCCTGTGTTGAATCTCGATTTCCTAAAGCCCAAGGCCCCTCCCTTGATTGGCGTGGATATTAGTTCTTCTGCCGTCAAGATGGTTGAGTTGAGCTTGGTTGGGCGTAATTACAGTGTTGAACGCTATATTATCCAAGCCTTGCCGAAGGATGCAGTGTCCGATGGCAACTTGACCAATATTGATGCAGTTGCGGATACAGTAAAACGAGCATGGCAGCAGCTGGGCACGCGCGTCAAGCATGTTGCGATTGCATTGCCTGCGGCATCGGTGATCACCAAGAAAATTTTGGCGCCTGCACTGTTGAGTGATCGTGACCTGGAAAATCAGGTGGAAACCGAGGCCAATCAATACATTCCTTTTCCATTGGACGAAGTTAACCTGGATTTTCAGATTCTCGGTCCCAATGCCAATTCGCCCGATGAAAACGATGTTTTGATTGCGGCTGCCAAAAAAGAGAAAGTTGAAGAGCGTGTTGCGGCAGTTGAGGCCGCAGGCCTGAAAGCGTTGGTTGTGGATGTTGAATCCTATGCAGCTCAGGCGGCTTTTGAGCTGATGCGTCCGCAATTGCCTAATAATGGCGATGGCCAGATTGTTGCCGTGGTAGATGTTGGAGCCACTGGCATGCACATGAATATTTTTAAGGACTCCCAGTCCATCTACAGCCGGGATCAAGCTTACGCGGGAAATCAACTCACTCAGGAGATCCAGCGCAAGTACAACATGTCTTTCGAAGAGGCTGAGCTTGCCAAACATCAGGGAGGCTTGCCAGAAAACTACGAGCCTGACGTGCTTCAGCCGTTTATGGATACGTTGGCGATGGAGGTGGGACGGTCGTTGCAGTTTTTTTACACCTCCAGTAATTACACGACAGTGGATCACATTCTGTTGGCCGGAGGCTGCAGCGTGATTCATGGATTGGATGAAGCGGTATCCAGTCGTACTCAGGTTGCAAGTACCATGCGTGCCAATCCTTTTTTCAGCATGGCCACCGGTAAAGTGCGTGGTAAGCAGATTCAGCTTGATGCACCATCACTTTTAATAGCCTGTGGCCTCGCGATGCGGAGGTTCGACCCAGTATGATTCGGATTAACCTGCTTCCTCACCGCGAAGAAAAAAGGCGAGCAAGACAACGGCGCTTTTTGTCTTTATTGGTTTTTGCCTTTGTCGGCGCTATCGGCGTGACCATCATCGGTTTTACTGTGCTGTCGGCAAAAATCGATACACAGAAGTCCCGTAATGATTTTTTGACGGCAGAAAATACAAAGCTTGACCATGAAATAGCTGAAATAGATAAGCTAAAAAGTGAAAAGCAAGCACTGCTGGATCGAAAAAAGGTGGTCGAACGACTACAGTCGAATCGGACGGAATCGGTGCATGTGCTCGATCAACTGGTGCGCCAGGCCCCCGAAGGGATTTATCTGAAAGATTTTAAACAGTCTGATGATCAGATTACTTTGATTGGTTATGCCCAGTCGAATGCACGAGTCTCGACCTTCATGCGTAATCTCAATGATTCCCCGGTCTTTGAACAACCCCTGTTGATCGAAGTAAAGGCTGCAACCGTGGGTAATCTTCGTCTTTCTGAATTTAATTTACGCACCCGGGTAACGCGTGCCACGGATGTCGAGGCTTCAGCGGTGGCTACGGCAAGCGTTAAGCGAGGGGGCGTCAAATGACTTTGGATGATTTTAGGGGATTAGACCCCAAGGATGCTGGCAATTGGCCGATGCCCGTCCAACTCATTTGCATGCTGTTGTTGTTTGGGGTATTGCTCACTGGCGGTTATTTTTATGTTTGGTCCGATCAGTTGCAAGATTTGCATGCTGCGCAGGCGAAGGAAGAACAGCTAAAGCAACAGTTTCTGGATAAGAAAAAACAGGCGGTCAACCTTGAGGCCTATCGCCAACAGTTGCTGGAGATTCAGCAGGCGTTTGGAGCAATGCTGAAACAGCTGCCCAATAAAGCAGAAATGGAAACATTGCTGACAGAAATTAACCAGGCGGGCGTAGGGCGTGGTTTGCAGTTCGAATTGTTTCGGCCTGGTGCCGAAATCAAAACAAGCGAATTTGTTGAACAGCCGATCGATATCCGTATCAGTGGTAACTACCATGATCTGGCTTCTTTTGTCAGTGACGTGGCCCAGCTTTCCCGTATCGTGACTCTCGGTAATATTCAACTGGCTCCTGCAAAAGATGGGCAATTGACCATGCAGGCTGTGGTCAGGACATACCGCGTGCTTGACGAGGCAGAAATGCAGGCTATCCGACAGGCTGAACTTGATGCCAAGAAAAAGAAAAAGTGATGAGGTGAATCGGTGAAAAACGAGAGTCTCATGATCATACGATGGATTGGTGTATCCCTGGCCTTGCTGAGCCTCGGGGGGTGCTTTGGTGACGAAAATAGCGATCTCAAAGCGTGGATGAAAACAAGCAGTGAGGGATTGCAGGGTAAGGTCGAGCCATTGCCCGAGGTTAAACCCTATCAGCCGTTTGTCTACAACGCATTTGATTTGGTCGATCCTTTTCGCGCGTCGAAAATGGATTTTGCTCGAAAGGGTGGGATGAGTGGAGCCTTGGCCCCCAATACCAATCGACCGAAAGAGCCTTTAGAAGCTTACGATCTTGAAAAATTGAAGATGGTAGGTATTTTGCAGCAAGGGAAAAATATTCAGGCGCTGGTAAGTGCGCCGGATGGAAATTTGTATCGAGTGAAATTGGGTAGCTATTTGGGGCAAAATTTTGGCATGGTGGTTGGAATCACGGAAACCGAAATCAAGCTGAAGGAAATTGTTGAGGACAGTGGGGGTGATTGGGGAGAGCGCTCTACCAGTCTCAACCTTGAAGAAGTTGGGCAAAAAGCGGAGCAGAAAAAATGAACTACAGCAAAATAGTAACCTGGCTCGGATGCCTTGCTTTGGCCTTGATTGCGCCTTTGGCGTTGGCGCTAGATGCTGTCGGTATCACTGGTATTGAAGTCAATAACGTTTCTGCGGAAAAGCAGGTTGTCAAAATTAACTTCAATGGTGAGGCACCAAACCCGGCGAGTTTTTCCATTAATACTCCGCCACGTATCGCTTTTGATTTTGCAAATACTACCAATCAGGCTGGAAAAAACTCGGTAACAGTCAACGGCAACGTGCTTCGCCTGATTAATATTGCTGAAGCGCCAGGCAGGACGCGTGTAGTGTTGAACCTGCAAAAACGAGCAACGTATCAGACGAAGGCCGAAGGGAATGCAGTCTTTATTACTGTAGATAGTGCTGGAGTGGATACGGTTACTGCTCAAACAACGCATTTTTCTGATGCAAAGCCAACAGAGAAGCCCCAGGGAATCCAAAACATTGATTTTCGCCGTGGTGATAATGGCGAAGGCAAGATCGTGGTTGATCTTTCTAGCCCGAATGTCGGTATTGATATTCGTCAGCAGGGGAAGAGCCTCGTTGTTGAATTTGCTAAAGCTGCATTGCCCAAGAAGTTGGAACGTAGTCTGGATGTGACGGATTTTGGTACATTGGTACAGAAAATTGATGCATACTCTCAACCAGATTCGGCCAAACTTGTGATCGAACCCAAAGGCAATTGGGAGTACTCCGCTTACCAGACTGAAAACCGTTTCACAATAGAAGTACGCGAAGCTGTAGATGAAAGCAAAAAACTGACCAGTCAGAAGACCTATAAGGGCGAAAAGTTATCGCTTAATTTTCAGAATGTGGAAATTCGGACGGTGCTGCAGGTTTTGGCTGAGTTTACCGGTATGAATATTATTACCAGTGATAGCGTCAATGGTTCACTGACATTACGACTCAAGGATGTTCCTTGGGATCAGGCGATGGATATTATTCTGCAGGCGAAAGGGTTGGATCAGCGCAAAGTCGGCAATGTGGTTTGGATCGCTCCGCGTGATGAGCTTGCTGCGAAAGAAAAGCAGGAACTTGAATCCAAGAAGCAGATCGACGAATTGGTACCAACGCGCCAAGAGATGTTCCATCTTAAATATCAAAAGGCGGAAGACTTTGGAAAACTTCTTCAGGATGACAAGAATAAGCTACTGTCGAAGCGAGGTAGTGCAGTACCGGATTCAATTACTAATACATTGATTATTAATGATATACCGACAAAACTTGAAGAGGTTCATGATTTAATAGCTAAGTTAGATGTTCCTTCTCGGCAAGTAATGATTGAGGCAAGAATTGTTGAAGCCACCGAAGGTTATAGTCGAGAACTTGGTGCCAGATTGGGATTGGTAAACAAGGGGGGCACGAATACATATTCAGGAACTCTTGCAGATGCTTCAAATGGAACCTCTGCAGGCGTTTATCCGCAAAACCTAGCAGTTAATTTACCTGCAGCGTCTATCAACGGATTTGCTGCTGGATCGTTTGCAGGCTTGTTTGGTTCTGTTCTGGGCAATACGATCTCGCTGGAGTTGTCTGCCTTGGAGTCTGAAAATTCGGGCAAAATTGTATCCAGCCCAAGATTAATTACTGCGGATAGAGTTGAAGCAACGATTGAAGATGGTGTGGAAATTCCTTATTCACAGACTGCACCTAACGGGGCGACAACGGTTTCGTTTAAGAAAGCCACTCTATCACTCAAAGTAACGCCACAAATTACACCTGATGGTAATGTAATCATGGATTTGAACGTTAATAAAGATAGCCAAGGGGTAAACACTACGGCCGGACCTGCTATTGATACTAAACAAATTCATACTAAAGTATTGGTAGAAAACGGTGGAACTGTAGTAATTGGTGGTATTTATTTGCAATCAATCGCGAATGAGACCGATCAGGTTCCGCTGTTGGGTGATATTCCCGTTCTTGGAAATTTGTTTAAACACAAATCCCGGACTACTTCAAAAAGAGAGCTATTGATTTTTATCACGCCTAAAATCATGCCGCAGGGGCTAGCTATTCAATGAAATAATTTAGCTAGATCGCGACTTTCCTAGCTTTCCGATACAATGCCTGGCATGAAAATGCCAGGCAATTTTTTTTTGGTCGGCCTGATGGGTGCCGGCAAGACTACGGTGGGCCGAGCGTTAGCCAAAGTGGCTGACAAGCGCTTTCTGGATTCGGATCATGAGATCGAGGCCAGGGCTGGTGTGCGTGTGCCCATTATTTTTGAAGTCGAAGGCGAGGAAGGATTTCGGGCGCGCGAAGCCGCTGTGATTGCCGAGCTGACATCGCTACAGAATATTGTGCTGGCAACGGGGGGCGGCGCAGTGCTTAATCCGATCAATCGAGAAGCGCTAAGGCGGAATGGTTTCGTGATTTATTTACGTGCCAACGTTGAAGATCTCTACCAACGTACCTGCCATGATAAAAATAGACCATTGTTACAGACCGCCAACCCGAAGGCGCGTTTACAAGAACTCTTCGAGGCACGAGACCCGCTTTATCGGGAAGTGGCGGACTTGGTGATTGATACCACTCGCCAATCGGTCCACCAATTGCTTAACCGTTTGCTGCGCGAACTGGAGTCCCATTTCAATGCGAACCGTCCCGCTTAACCTGGCTCAAACCCCTTATGACATCCATATCGGACGAGGCTTGTTGGAACGTGCCGATCTGATTTTGCCATTGTTGCTGCAAAAGCAAGTTGCGATTGTCTGTAATAGCACCGTGGCGCCGCTTTATCTGGAACCCTTGTGTACTGTGCTTGAGGCAGAAGGAGTGCACTGCCACAGCATTGTTCTACCTGACGGCGAAGTGTTCAAAACATGGGAAACGCTGAACCAGATTTTTGATGCGTTGCTCGCAGGACGTTGCGAGCGCAAAACAACCTTGATTGCACTTGGTGGTGGTGTGGTAGGCGACATGACGGGGTTTGCGGCTGCGGTTTACCAGCGCGGTGCACCATATATTCAGATTCCAACTACCTTGTTGGCTCAGGTGGATTCCTCCGTTGGAGGCAAAACGGCGATTAACCATCCGCTTGGTAAGAACATGATTGGTGCGTTTTATCAGCCCAAGCTTGTACTCGCCGATCTGGCCACTTTGGATACCCTGCCGATGCGAGAATTTTCCGCAGGGATGGCCGAAGTGATCAAGTATGGATTGATTGACGATCTGGCATTCTTTGAATGGCTGGAAGCCAATATGGAACGTCTGATGGCGCGTGATAGCGATGCGCTTTCATTTGCCATTGAACGGTGCTGTCGTAACAAGGCGCGTGTCGTTGCTCTGGATGAACGTGAGACGACCGGCGTACGTGAATTGCTCAATCTGGGTCATACCTTTGGCCATGCCATTGAAGCGGGTATGGGCTATGGCGTCTGGTTGCATGGCGAAGCTGTCGCCGCCGGTATGGTGTTGGCGGCATTGGCTTCGTGCGAACTGGGTCAGCTCAGTACGGTGGATGTTGATCGAATCAAGGCGTTATTGGTCAAGGCCGGCTTGCCTGTCGCCGCTCCACGTTTGGGGGCGGAACGCTACCTGGATTTGATGGCCGGAGACAAAAAGGTAGACGCTGGACGTATCCGGTATGTGTTGATGCGCCGCATGGGTGAATCTTATGTTGGCGAGTTGTCATCGGCATGTGTCGCAAATGCGCTCACCGCAGGCTGCGAATAAGGATAGTTCATGACGTCGCTGAATTATTGCCTTGTCAGGCTATTTTCTTAAATAGTCCTTTGTATTGCGTATTCCGCCAGGGTCAATCCGAGTTCTTCGTGCATGCGAAGCATATATGGTCCAAGCGCTTGCTCTTTTGTGGCAGAGAGTGGAATCTGTATGTGCTCAAACACATCAACCAAGCGTATCTGCTCTAAGTCGATAGCGAGCAACCATTTGCCATCACGGCTGGCCTCCACCCATTTCTTGTGCGTCATGGCTTCCAGAAGCTGGTTGGTGACATCAAGCCCCAGACCCACCCGACGACGCAAGGTGTTGATGTGCAAAATTTCCCCATTGTGATAGGCCTCATTTAACGCCAGTAAAATGAGCACGGCCTGTTCGAATCGGCTGCCCTGCTTTCCTTTCCAATTCCAGGCATCATTGTGCCAATAAGAGAGACAGGCGGAGAGAACGGCACCGCCCAGTACGATAACCCAGCTCACATAGAGCCAAAGCAGGAAAATCGGGAAGCTGGCAAAGGCGCCGTAAACAAGTTTGAAGGTAGCAAATTTTTTGATGTAAAGACTGAATAACAATTTCATGATATCTAGTGCGCTTGCTGCGCAGAACGCGGCTAGCAAGGCATGGCTGCGCGGAACATAGCAGTTGGGAACGGCTAGGAACACCATACTTAAGGTGAGGAAAACCAAGAGCCATGGACCCAGTTTCAATAGCGAGAGTCCGAGGCCCGGCAGGTCACCAGGCAGTCCGCTGGAAAGCCAGGAAGCCATTGAAATGCTCAGGCCGATCAATAAAGGGCCTAGTGTTAACGCTGCCCAGTAAATAAGGGTTCTCGTGAGGAAGTTGCGCGAGCGTGGTGCTCCCCAAATCTGGTTCAGTGTTTTTTCAATCGTAAACATCAGCAATAGTGCCGTGGCAGTCAGCCCAACCATACCCATGGCCGTGAGCCGTTCTGCATTGTCTGAAAACTGGTGCATATAGGTACCAATGATCTTGCCAGAGGCATCCGGAACCAGATTGGTCAGAATAAAAGACTTAAATTTGCCACTGTAATCGCCAAACATGGGGAACGCAGCAAACAAGGTTAATGCGATAGTGAATAAGGGAACGATGGCCAGCAAAGTTGTATAGGTCAGGCTGCCCGCCGTTTGCAGGCACCGATCATCAATCAGCCGTCGCAGAACAAATCGGGAAAACCCGGTAATACGGTGCCAAGTTTGTAGCGCAAGTAAGCGAGATGGCATGGGAATATTCTAACCAGATAAGATGCTTCTATCATAACGTACCCACTCCTGTTGCGAGGCGCAAGAAATGAGCGAAATTCTAGTTTTGTATTACAGTGCCCATGGCGCAACTCGGCAGCTGGCGCAGCTGATTGCACGCGGCGTGGAGTCGGTACCGGGCACAACCGCACGATTGCGCACAGTCCCGCGGGTATCCACGCTTTGCGAAGCGGTGGAGGCGGATATTCCTGAGCACGGGTCACCTTATGTTGAGTTGACCGATCTGGTCGAATGCGCAGGCTTGGCATTGGGTAGTCCAACGCGTTTTGGCAACATGGCTGCGCCTATGAAGTATTTCTGGGATAGCACCAGCGCACAGTGGCTCAAGGGCGTTTTGATTGGCAAGCCTGCCTGTGTGTTTACCAGTACCAGTGCCATGCATGGCGGGAATGAATCCACGCTGTTGTCCATGATGTTGCCGCTATTGCATCACGGCATGTTGTTGATGGGCTTGCCCTATTCCGAGACCGCCCAGCTTGTCACGACGTCCGGCGGGACGCCGTATGGTGCGAGCCATGTTGCAGGGCCGGATTCTAATCACCCCATCAGTGAGATAGAACGTCAATTGTGTCTGGCCCAAGGCAAACGGTTAGCGGAAGTGGCTTGTAAATTGGACCGTGCTTGATGCAACAAGGGTATTGGAAGCGGCTGTTGCAGTGGGGAGCGGTAACTATGCTGTTGCTATTGATTGCGCTCTGTATTGCCTGGGAGTTGTGGTGGGCGCCTCTGAGGATTGGCGGCTCTTTCCTGGTATTCAAAGCGGTGCCCTTACTGTTGCCTATGCGCGGCATACTGCTTGGACGACGCTATACGGCCCAATGGAGCAGTCTGTTTATCCTGCTGTGGATGGCCGAGGGAGCGATGCGAATGGGGAGCGATCAT
>JARLJJ010000377.1 GCA_031291275.1 Formivibrio sp. | reverse complement strand
GCGTTGAAGAATCGAGAGACATTGCGCCTTCGCCAATTCACCTCTCATCACCGACTGGCGACTCCGGTGTCGCCCTGGGAGCGGCTGAAGATCGGCTGCGGCACTCCGCCAATCCTAACCAGGCACGGCTGGTTGATCGTTTACCTCGGCGTAAGTGAAGCCAGGACCGCTGCCGACAACGGATATCACCTGTGCTACTCCGCCGGAGTCATGGTGCTTTCGGAGCAACATCCGCGAGTCACCCGTTATCGGTCGGCAGAACCTGTGTTGGCACCGCTACTGCCCCAGGAACGTGATGGGATCGTCGCCAATGTGGTGTTTCCCACCGGTATTGACCGCCGCGACGATCTTGGTACACCCGACCGCTTCGACGTCTATTACGGAATGGCCGACAGTCGCATTGGTGTGGCACGCCTCGACGTTCCGGATTGCCTGCCGCTCGGCGCCGACGCTAACTCTCTTGAAGCCAAGGTGTAGAAAGATGGTGAGTCCGGTCGAAGTCTAAACTCCATTCCGAGCAGAACTGGGCGATGGATACTACGAGGTAGATGGACCAACCCTTCATGATGAGACTCCTAATGAAGGCGACCGCCGATGCATTTGTAACGAAAAGTCGGCCGGTCTTTACAAAAAGGGGAGGCGCAGATGTTTGAACCGGCAACCGTGGCAAGGCGCCACTCGTGACTCGTGGTTCAGGCATCCGTTCCTTTGAAGCCAACTCATTCAACCAGTCCTCTGCTGCTAGCGTGGCTTGCGCTGCTCCGAACAACTCGGTGACGGCTCCCATAACAGTGAACGAAGAGGTTAGCTTTTTTGCTCCGCATCATGATCGATCTTGACGACCTCTTGCGTGTGCGGCTGAAGAAAAGAACGGGCTCAAGCTCAAGGTCAGGAACTATATTGGCAAGGCGTACGCCGATGAAGAGAAGGAGCTGATGTTGGCGGAAGCCGTCAAGGCCTGTTCACCCTACATCTACCCACAAAGAGTACAGGTTCATAGAAGCGGGCGCGACAAGAAACCTGAACTCAAAACGGAGTGCTTAGAATCGCTCGCAATTGCGCAGGATTTTGAGGGAGAGTACCCACAAAAGTCCCCACAATTGGCTAAACCAGAGGAATTCCCTTAAGTACATCATCCTGTCGCTGCCGAATCTCATTCCCAGTCGGAGTGGAAGACTTCCGTTCTCGGATGGGAATCTCCACGGGCTGCGTGCTGTGGTTTATCACGACTGTCTGCACGTTATGGGAACCGGCAATCACTCCACCAGTGACAGTAGCTCCCGCCCCCATGGTCGCAAAACTATTCCCCGAACCAGAATGGCAACTGACGATTCATGATCAATTTTTGACTTCTCGCGATGCTTCGCGACCGGCCATACCCACTTCGCAATGGCGAAGGCTCCGCCTAATACGCGCGCAGAGTGTGCTGAAGCACCACTCTTTATGGGCGATGACCCAAACAAGAACCGGGCTAGACATGAAGTGTTTTCCTTGCAAGAGCATACAGCAGCCAAACTGAACTTGGAACATTCAGAGCAGTGCGGGAATGGTCCAAAAGATATAAGCCCTGTGAATACTATTCGCCTTATATTCGCCTATGCTGTTTTGGTGTTCAACCTGCCTCAATACCGATTCTGCGACTTCGCCATTTGCTGCAAGGGATGCAGTGAGAACATTCCCGCACCTGTCCGCTATGTAGTGAGAGACGGCGCTACTTGCCATCGGAGATATTCAGAGGGAGTCTGTCACACAAGCTGAGGGCTCAGAATGTCCGACCCTGACGCTGGAATGCCACGGCTGAACCGCTCACTGGTTTACCTCGGGGCTTGCATCATTGCGGGCTGAGGTTGGCACGGGAGAGGCAGGTCAATGTCCGCGTGGTTCCGACCAGTGGGCCATTGATGAATCCGTTGACCTCGCACACGAAATCTTCTATCGGGTGTTGAGCAATGTGCCGGAATTGATCGAGAATCGTTGAGCCTCTGACTACTAACACGTATGTGAAGTGTCTTAGTAGTAGACTTTGGATTTGCAGGCCGCACTGGAGTTGTGTAATGGACGATCCAAACCAACCAATCGCAGGCACGTTCTTGCAAGCCCTGGATTCGGGGCCTGTCAAAAACCTACTCTCGCCGGTCACGAAGCATGTCGGGGAAACCTTGGGATACGTCGGGGACATCATTCGTTTCTACTCATACCAGAACCTCGCTAAGATTTTTGTGAAGTGGGCGGAATTCGAACGAGGAGGAAGGGAGTTGGAAGAGGATGAGTTCAGAAGAGTAATGCCTCTACTCCCTCTAGCTGCCCAGGTGAGCGATGATGATCTTCAAAACAGATGGGCTACTCTATTGGAGAGTGCGGCCAAAGGAGATGAAGAATTCCTGCCCTCATTCGGACAAACGCTTTCCCAACTGACCGCTGAAGAAGCTAAGTTCTTAGATCGACTATTTGCCGTAGTTACTCACCCCAAGAACTCTTTTCTTTCCGAGCGCAATCGGGGGAGAGTGCCTTTAGAACGAGAATTATTGATTAGGGTATACGATTCCTCTATCAACACCCGCGTGAATCCAGCCGAACGACGTGTTTTCAAAGACAGTTTGACTCAGGAGCAATGGACGAATTACGAAAAACTAGACAAGGCTGAGTTAATCATTCAAGATTTGGATAGGCTAGGAATTATTGTCGAACAGAATTCATCCGGGCCTGACGAATACTTTGAAGTTCCTCACATGGTCGGCAACTATTCATTAGAAGGCTTCGGTATCGTCGGAAAGAAAATACCACTTCATAGCGGTCGAACAGCCGTCAAATCAACCTTTTCTCTAAGCGCGTATGGTCTGAGTTTTATTCGCGCGGTCACTCCAAAGAAGACGACATGACCGATACGAACATGACGCAACTTCCGACCATCAAGCCTGCTACCATCCGTGCCAGTTGCGGACCTCGTAGTGGTCCAAACCGCACTCGCCCTTAGCCGCCTGGAAGGCTTGCTCGATCTGCCAGCAACGTCCTGCAATCCGTGTCAACGTCTCCGGTGTGGCCTTGGCGGTAAGCGCGTGAAACCCGTAATAGGCGTGCTCGGGCTCGTCCTCAATGCTGCGCCGTACCAGCAGGCCATGACTCCAGCCGTCTTGTTTCCAACTTGGGATCAGCGTCCAGTCGTAGAGCCGGTCGCCCTTGCTGCCCTCACCAGCTGACATGCGCTCCCAACCCAGATCCGCAAGTTTTTGGGCAATCTCGTCGACGCGCCGCATTTGGCGATCGTGCCAGCGCATCTGTTGATCGCAGGCTACGGCCAGCACATAACACTAGCTGCAAGCAGATCAGGAGTGCTGTATGCGCAATTCTTGGAAACCACACCGCGAGAATTGCGATTGGAAGTGAAAGAAAATAGGTTGAGAGAAATAATGCCACTCCACTCCCAAAATCATTACTGCCGAGCGTAAAGCTGAATATGGCCCCCATCACAAAATAGATGAGTCCCCATGCGACTCCGGCAACCTTGAGGTATTTCATATGACCTCCTCCGCGTCCGCGCCGCTACCTCAGGCTATATCCGCCACTGCGACCAAAGAACGTGGAGACAAGCGTAGCTTGACCTGCTTCAGCCGATGAGGGCCAAGACATATTGCTGAGTGTCCGGCAGAGGTTGGCATCGCAGTCCTGAATTGCTCCTCACTGAGCAGCATTCATGAACGGTCCAAACGGAACATTATTCCGCCACGACACCCCTGCATTTTGGTAACAAGCATCGTGTGTCGCGCAGGCTGCGCCCACTTGGTTCGTTGGAGTGCCATTGCCTCCCGGCCCGCAGTAGTTTATACCTGAGATCGTAAGCTATGAGCATCTGAGTTATATCACATAGACAGTTTGTGAACAGTGGATTTGTTCCATTTTCAGACCAGGTATGGTATCAGCAAGACAAACTGCGTACGTAATTGGTGTGATTTGCAGGAAAGAATCCGTCTGCATTCATCTGACGAGTATCTTGCCCTTATCACTGCATCGAGTTCTTTCAATGTTGGGATGTTGCATCCATTGGAGGCCGACTTCTGGATCGAGCTCAGACCACTAAGGGCAGCCTATTCCCGCGTTCATAGCCAAGGTGATATGGCTCACTAATGCGCCATTTGACATAAGGCTATATCGGAGCACTTCAAATTTTCACGCAAAATCTCTTGACTCCTCGCAACGATAGTCATAAACTCGCGGTCAACTAAATGAAGCAACTTGTTTGCGGCTTCTACCCCAGATTCACGACAACAGAGCGTAGCCGGCGCAGGGCACCACATCAACCTATAGCTCGCCGCTCTGAACGCTGAACCAAGTGCTTTACTTACTTCTCAAAATGAGTAGGGCAGACTAGACAATTCTGTCCTAAAACAGCACGGGTTGAGTAGTTGACGTGTGTTTTTGGGAGATTCTCGCAGTGTCGGCAAAGCGCAGTGCGTAGGTACGCATCGACGAAGTGCTTCCCTGCTTCGTGCACAATTACACCGCGTCGATGTTATTACAGGAGGTCCTCAACCGCTGGGCGCGCCTGTGTGCAGGTGTTTGTGCACTCGGCCGTTCGCACCTATCAGGATGCTGTTCGGCAGCATCCTATGCGAGGGGACTTCGGATGAATCGGACATTGCGTTCCTTTTGGGACCTATGCGCAATTTTTGTCGCTTTTTTCGTAGTGTTTGCCCCAGCGGTTGCAAGGGGATCCACCGTCGCTACCCCAACCTTTTCGCCCGGAGGAGGCACCTACTCGAGTGCCCAAACCGTTACCATAAGCGATACAACCTCTGGTGCAACGATCTACTACACAACGGATGGCTCGACCCCAACGACATCTTCTAGCCACTATACGACAGCGATCACCGTCAGTTCTACTTAGACAATCAAGGCGATAGGTACTAAATCGGGCTACACACAATCTGCGGTTGGATCAGCGACCTATACAATCAATCCGCTGGCCGCAACGCCGACATTTTCGCCAGGGGCAGGCTCGTATACAGGTTCGCAGACCGTTACGATCAGTGATACAACACCAAACTCGTCCATTTACTATACGACGAATGGCTCGACGCCAACGACATCGTCATCGCACTATACCGCCCCTATCTCCGTAAATGCTTCTGAAACGGTCAAGGCGATTGCCACGGCAACAGGCTATTCTCAGTCGGCCGTAGGGTCTGCTTCATACACCATTACGCCGATCGCAGCAACGCCCACGTTTTCACCGGTTGCGGGAAGCTACAGCACAGCTCAATCCGTGACCATTAGCGACTCCACCTCGGCCGCGGCGATTTATTACACGACAGACGGTTCGACGCCGACGACCGGATCAACGCGATACACTACCGCAATCCCAGTTAATGTCTCACAAACGATCAAGGCAATTGCGACGGCGACGGGGTACGCAACGAGTGCAGTCGGAAGCGCGACTTATACGATTACGACCACTGCGGTCCCGGTTCCGACATTCTCTCCCGGAGGCGGGAGTTACGCGTTCTCCGATAGCCCGACAGTGTCAATTAGCGACACGGACCCGATCGCGACGATTTATTACACCACCAACGGGTCAAACCCAACAACGTCCTCGGCAGTCTACAGCGCTCCGATCCAAATCTCTTCGAACACAACCCTAAAAGCAATGGGAGTACGGACAGGATGCCTGAACTCCACTGTCGGAAGCGCGGTCTACTCAATCCAGGCGGACCCTCCGACGTCATATCCGCCTGCAGGAAGCTATGTGGGTGCGCAGACGGTGACTCTGCAAGACGATACAGGCAGAGGGACGAAGATCTACTATACGACCGACGGCTCGACACCTACGACTTCGTCTGCGCTCTATTCAAGCGCCATTGCTGTGAATTCCACGGAAACTATCAAGGCCATCGCAGTTACGTCGGGATATGCCAATAGCCCAGTCCTGTCGGCGCCTTATGCCATTACATCCGCGCCGAGTACACCTACGTTTTCTCCCGCAGCAGGAACATATAGTGGAACGCAACTGGTAATGATCAATGAATCCACTCTAAACGCCGCCGTCTACTACACGGTAACAAGCGGAGCGACTGGCACGACACCTACAACATCGTCTCCGGTGTATACCGGGGGTGCAATCACCGTCGGCTCGACAGAAACACTGGAAGCAATTGCAGTAGTTTCGGGCACTACCCCATCGGCAGCCGCTATTGCGACATATGACCTCCCGGCCCAAGCGGCGACCTCAACGACCTTGTCCGTTACCGCCAGTGGAAACAGCGTAACCACAATCTCGGCAGGGGGCACAGTCCAGCTGACTGCGGCCGTTACAAGCAATGGCGCGCCCTTGGCCACAGGTACCGTCGAGTTCTGTGATGCCGCAGTTGCATACTGCACGGATATTCACTTGCTGGGGACCGCACAACTGACCCCAGCCGGTAACGCAGCCATCACCCTCCGACCAACAGGAGGAGTTCACAGCTATCAGGCGCGCTTTATGACGACGACGACTTATGGCGCCAGTTCCTCGAACCTCGCTCAACTCAATGTGACAGGGTTGTATCCGACCACGACAACCATAACGGCTAGCGGCTTGACAGATAATTACACGGTTGTTGGAACGGTTACTGGCTCGGGGAACATTGGCTCGGGGAACATCAATCTCGGGCCAACGGGGATGGTGTCTTTTATTGATGCTTCCAATGGCAATTCAGTCCTTGCCAGCGCGACCCTATTGGGCCACAATCTGCAGTTTTCGCAGGCGGCGGGATCGAACGTTTCGACAACAAACAGTCCTTCAACGGTGGTCGCCGGCGACTTCAACAATGATGGAATACCGGACCTGGCTGTATTGGAATCCGGCGGAAACATCGAAATTCTGCTCGGTAACGGGGACGGAACGTTTAGGTCTGCTGCTGGCGGGCCCTTTTCCGCTAACGGCGCAACCTACTCCATGGTCGTCGGTGACTTTAATGGCGACGGGAAGCAGGATCTAGCTCTTCTGAGCTTCTACAAATACGTTGTAGTGTTTCTGGGGAACGGGGATGGCACGTTTTCGGCTGCCCAAGAGAGTTCATTCGCTACTCAGTATACAGACGCGATGGTTGCCGGCGACTTTAATGGTGATGGAAAAGCGGATCTTGCAGTGGCAAGTTATGGAGATGAGTCCGTCACCGTGCTAGTGGGCAATGGCGATGGGACCTTCACTCAAGGTGTAAAGAGTCAAACCGGCACTTTAGCGAATTCAATAGTGTCAGGTGACTTTGATGGCGACGGCCGGCTGGATTTGGTCGTTTGCGATGAGTCAAGTAACGCAATGACAGTGCTGTTGAGCAATGGCAACGGGACCTTCCATGTAGCCCCAAATAGCCCAATCACCGTGTCGAATGATACTGCGACCGGCGGACAGCGTACGTTTGTCGTGCCTATGGATGTCGACCACGATGGGAGAATGGATCTGGTCGCATTATCGGGATACGACAATGTCGTGACGGTTTTCTTGGGAATCGGGGCTGGAGAGTTTACAACGGGTGCTTCCTATCGTGGGATCGCGACGCCTACGTTTGCCGCAACGGGAGATTTTAATGGCGACGGCCTTGCCGACATTGCCGTACACGGCGCTAGCACGACCTACGTTTTTTATGGCACAAGCAACGGGTACCAACTCTTCGGGAGGGCGTCCTCATCACAGCCCATCACGGGAGCTGTCGCCGATTACAACGGTGACGGCCTGTCAGACTGGGCTCAAATATCCACAAATGGCACGTTAGGCCTTGTCTTATCTCAGGTAACGCAAACGGCAACTGCGACCGCGACCGGCGTCTCCCCGTATGGATCAGGGAGCCATCTTGTGGCCGCGAACTATGCAGGTGACACGACGTATGCCGCCAGTACTTCTGCGACAACGGCGTTGGCCGCCGATACACTCACTGCGGCTCCGCCTCCAACATTCAGTCCCACCCCGGGCGTGTACACCAGCGCCCAGACTGTATCGATCAGTGATGCCGCACCGGGCGGAACGATCTATTACACAACAGACGGCTCGACGCCGACAACAAACTCGAGCGTATACCTCGCTCCAATAATTGTGACACCAACTGAGAACGTGGAAGCTATAGCGACAGCCCCTGGTTATGTGCAATCCTCGGCGGCGGTTGGTCTCTACTCGCTCCCGCCGGCTGCAGCCACGCCTGTTTTTACCCCGACGTCTGGCGCCTACACGAATTCGCAAATTATCACCATCAGTGATGGCACGTCGGGAGCAACAGTGTACTTCACGACTGACGGCACGACACCAACGACTCAGTCTCCCGTTTATACGGCACCCATCGTGGTCAGTACGACCACGACGCTGAAAGCTATCGCAGTCGCTTCTGGGTCCTCCCAATCGTCAGTTGGCTCCGCGTTCTACACAATCGGGACGACACCGACCATTAGCACAATCTCGCCGACGCAGGGCCCGGTTGGGACGGTGCTCACAATCGGAGGCACCGGATTTGGCGGTACTCAGGGGAGCAGCGGCGTGACGATAGGAGGACTTGCAGCCGCAACTAGTTCGTGGAGTGACACGCAGATTCAGGCTGCTATCCCGAGTGGAGCGGGAACGGGAAGTCAGAACGTCTTAGTCGTAGTAGGCGCTAACTCAAGCCGGGCCGTGCAATTCACTGTTTCGCCGGCAATCACCGAGATAACGCCATCTTCAGGAAACCCGGGTACGTTGGTCAGCATTGCAGGGAACAATTTCGAAGCATACGTATCGGGAATCTCCGCTGTGACGTTCAATGGACAAACGGCACACGTATCGGACTGGACGCCGACGAGGATTGACGTCATCGCCCCTCCGCTTTCTGCCACTGCCGGAGGTGCAGCTGCGACGGGCGGAGCTACATCCGGCCCAGTGATTGTCTATGCCTATAACTCGGCAAACAATTCGGTCACCGCAAGCAATGGAATGCTATTCACTGTGATCGCGGGCCCGGAGGTTGATTCTCTGAGTCCTTCGAATGGTCCTGTGGGAACGAACGTAACAATCCGTGGCTTCAACTTTGGCACATCACAAATAGCAGGTACAGTCACATTCAATGGGGTTGCTGCATCACCTTCGAGCTGGAACTCCGAGTCCATTATCGTTCCAGTGCCAAGTGGCGCGACAAGTGGACCCCTCGTTGTGACAGTAAGCGGCGTTGCAAGCAACGGGTACCCGTTCGCAGTCGGGTCCGGTATCACGGGTGTGTCCCCTTCAGCGGCGGGAGTGGGTGCTACGGTTACGATCACCGGCACCGGGTTCGGGACAAGCCAGGGCAGCAGCACCGTCAATTTTAACGGTGTCCCGGCTGTCGTATCCAGTTGGAGCAACGCTACAATCACGACTTCCGTACCAAGCGGCGCCACGACAGGCAGTCTCAGCGTGGTAGTCAACGGAATTTCGAATGATGGTGGAACGTTCGCTGTCGTTCCGGTGATTAACAGCGTCACTCCTGCGTCCGGAATCGCCGGGACGGTCGTGACTGTATCCGGCACAACCTTTGGCGCAGCACAAGACGTATCAACCATCGCTTTTGGGCAGATTCCTGCAGTGCCTACACAATGGACTCAGAACAAGATCACCGTTCCAGTGCCGCCCGGAGCGAGCACGGGATCAATCGTCGTCACGGTCGGAGGCCGCGCAAGTAACGGCATGCCCTTCACCGTTGGTAGCGGTTCGATCACTGGCGTCGTTACCAATGCGAGTGGGGGAGCGCCGTTGAGCGGAGCCCAACTCCAGGCGCTGCAAGCAGGCGTGATTATCAGCTCAGCGACCTCTGCATCAGATGGATCTTATACCATCGCGTCTCTTCCGGCTGGGCGGTATGAGTTGCGAACCAGCGATGCCGGATTCGGGACATCGGTCGATCTTGGCGTCATCGTAGTCGTAGGAAGTCCCACAGTAGTCAATGTTCAGTTGGGCCCACCCGGCACAATAGCCGGTACTGTCACTCAAACAGATGGTACGACAGCCATTGCCGGCGCCACCGTTACGGTTCTTAATAGCGGCGACGCAGTTACAACCGCTCAGACAAATGCATTAGGCAGCTATTCTATTGCAAACCTCGGTGCAGGTTCATACGATGTGCGGTTCTCCGCATTAGGATTCAACACCAGTGATCAACAGAACGTGTCGGTGTCATCTGGAAACACTACCACGATGAATGTAAGTTTAGCGGGCCAGACCACGATTACCTACACCTACGATGAGATTGGCAGGCTGGCCGGAGTTACGGACTCCACAAAAGGGTCGGTTGCCTACTCGTACGACGCAGTCGGGAACATCCTGAGCATAGCCAAGGGTACCCCAGGCCAAGTATCCATCCTCGATTTCACCCCGAAGAGCGGACCTGTCGGGACCACCGTGACGATTTCAGGAACCTCCTTTAGCGCCAATCCACTGCAAGACAGCGTCACCATCGGGGGCGTAAGTGCAAGTGTCGTTTCGGCATCACCGAGTCAGCTCGTCGCGACAGTCCCTTCTGGCACCACGACCGGCTCCATCGCTGTGACGGCACCGGGAGGAACTGCAACCAGCGCCACTGCATTCACAGTTACGACACTCGTAGCAGGCCCGATCATCACGTCTTTTGATCCGTCCATAGCGAATAGCGGTTCACAAGTCCAAGTCACCGGGTCAGGTTTTGACGTTTCACCAAATGACAGGGTCAGGTTCAACGGCCAGCCGGCCTCAATCTTCTCGGCGACCGGGACGAACCTTGGTGTCAATGTTCCTGGAAACGCGGGGTCCGGTCCAATCACGGTTGCGACGCCGAAGGGACTTGCCACCGGCGGAGACTTCTTCGTCGTTCCGACAAGATACATGCCTAGCCAGGTTGATTTCACCGGCCGTATGGGCCTGGGGACACCATTCACGGGAGCGATTAATACCGGTGGCGATATCGGTTTGGTTCTGTTCAGCGAAACATCAGGCGAGAGCGTGAACCTTCAGATCACGAACTCCACCATTTCGGGCGGTACCGTCTCCATCTTGAATACGAACGGATCTGTCATCACACAAACGCAACTGGCTTTAGGGAATCTGTCCGTCATGAGTCCTCCGTTGGCAGTTACTGGGACCTATGCGATTCTTGTGGCTTCCAATGGGTCGTCAATTGGAAGTGTGACACTGAACCTTTCCGAAACGTCCCCAGGCACGATTGCCTCTGGGGTCATGCAGACCTTATCGAGCACAATACCGGGACAGAACGTGATGCGCATCTTTACTGGCGAGGCAGGGCAGATTACTAGTCTGCAACTCGCAAATTCCACATTCACCGGGTCATGCTACGCGCTGACAGCCAGAATCCTGGGGCCAAGCGGTACACAGATTGCATCGGATAACTGGTGCGGTCAAGGAAACTTCTTCATGAATTCGGTTGTTCTTCCTGCTACAGGAACCTATACTCTCGTCCTTGTTCCTGCATTAGGCGGTATAGGGAGCGTGAATGCCACCCTCACTGTAGCGCAACCGATGCCCGGCACCTTGTCGCCTGGTGTGCCGGCAACTTTAACAACCAATGCACCGGGACAAACCGCGAGCCTAACGTTCTCCAGTACGTCGGGGCTGATGTTAAGTGCGTTCTGGAACAACTGCACAGGGCAGTTAGCGAGCCCGGGGCAATGTGCCTCAGGTACCTTCGCGATTCTCAATCCTGACGGATCAACCCTGAGTTCATCGAGTGTCTCTGGCGGTACTACTAATCAGCCGAATCCAGTCACTCTCACACAGACGGGAACCTACACGGTAGAGTTCACGCCTCAGAGCGGGGCAGTGGCAACTGCTGAAGCAACAGTCTGGCTGTACAAGGAGCAGGTGGGGACGATCACAACGAGCACACCCGCCCCACCGGTCATTGCAATCAACTCACCGCAACAGAACCTGCAATTATCATTCAACGCGACCGCGGGACAGACACTCAATGGAATCTTAACGAATTCCACTTTCATATTTAGCGGCTGCGAACTTTTTACCTTTTGCTCTCTCGATATCTCCATTCTTAATCCGGATGGCTCTGTTCTGTCTTCATGGCCGCTCTTGTCCTATACCATCGGGTCTTCCACGATATTGAACCCTCCGACATCCAACACTTTGGGTTCAACTAATTTGCCAAGCTCAGGGACATACACCCTGGTCATCACACCGTATGTTCTGTCTTCCAGCGCAGTGAACGTGGGAAGTGCCAATCTTAGCGTTTCCGTGCAGTAACTCCGATTCCGGGATCGGCAAACAGCGGATGAAGAGCAAACGACGAAGGCAACCGAAAAAACGGGAGATATCGCAATGTTCGAGAAGGCGCACCGGATTATCCAGACGGTAGGTGTAGTGATCATTGCCCTCGCAGCCATGAGGGTATCCGCATCCGGAGCAGAACTGGCGGGAGAAGGAAGGGATAAGGCAGCTGGGCTTGCAACCAGTACTGGAAGCCCGGACGGCCAAAGCAAGACCGCGTTGCCTGATGTCCGACTCCTCCTTCTGGGTGGAATAGTGTCGGGCATCCCCGTCAAGACCGCTATCGTTGAAGACCCCAAGACTGGAAAACAAGTGGACACCGCGGCGGAAATGCAGTATGCACGCGCATTTCATTCGGCTACTTTGTTACCGAATGGCAAGGTCTTGATTCTCGGCGGCTTTGGCGAGAATGGCAAGATTACTGATCAAGCCGAGTTGTTTGATCCTGTAACAAGTTCATTTCAACGCCTCTCCTTTAATGACCTAATTCCGAGAGCGCACCACACAGCAACGCTCCTGACGGATGGCCGTATTCTGATCGCCGGCGGTATTGGGTACCAGGGTGAAGTTCTCGGAGAGACCGAGCTTCTGGATTATCGTACCGGTACAGTATCGACCTTAGCTTCCAATGTGAGGGCGCTGAGAGCCGGACACACCGCTATTCTGCTTGCCGATGGCGCCGTCTTGCTGTGGGGCGGGCACGATGAGAATGGTGGTGCACTGAAGTATGGGGAAATCATCGACCCTTCTGCCCCTAGTTCATACTTCGAAAGCAGGTTGCCCATTCTCGACAATGCGGAACCCAGTCTGGCAGCATCCATTCCGCAGAGCGGGGAAACTGGCATTCTTCTGAAGCAAATCGTTGCCTTGCGCTTTTCCGAACCACTTGATGTGACAAGCCTGAACACCAGTACGATTACGATGCGAACGCCGACCGAGAACCTGCGCATCAGCGTGGTCCCTGCAGAAAGCGGAATGCTCGCATTCGTCACGCCCCAGGAACCACTCAACTATGGAACGACCTACACCTTACAAATCTCCGGCGCCACAAATGAGGCAGGTCAGAAGTTTCGCGATACGACAGTTCTTTTCACGACTGTAGTTCAGGCAGCCGTTGGCTCGCCTGAAGGCATAGCAAGTGCAACTGGATCTGGTTCTTCTGAAGCGACAGGCGAGCCTTCCTCCGTAGCCTCCGCAAAGGCGTCAAATTCCCAATGGAGGAGCCTGCGACCACTTGCCGCTGAGAGAGGGGTGACCGCCTTGGCCGGCCAGATTCTCACCTTGGACGGTTCTCCGCTGCCGAATGTTCTTGTTGAAATCGACTCCAAACACGCCTATACAGATAGCACGGGGAGGTTTCTCGTCAGAAATACAGGGGCCGGTCACCATATCATGATTGTTGGTAGTGCTCCAGCTAGCACCAAATCAAAGACGTACGGGATCTACCGGGTAGGCGTTGATCTGAAGGAAGGTCTGACGAATTCTTTGAACTACACGTTCTGGATGACGGCTCTTGATATGCAACATGTCGTCACCATACCGTCGCCAACTACCAGTGATGTTGTCATCACCAATCCGGATATCCCCGGTCTCGAGCTTCATGTTCCGGCGGGCACGGTAATTCACGACGCGCGCGGAAAGATTGTGACGCAAATCGGAATCACGCCTATTCCAACGAACCAGCCACCGTTCCCGTTAAAGAGAGGCGTCCAGTTCCCAACCTACTTCACGATTCAGCCGGGAGGAGCGACGTTCACGAATGGTGGTGCAACGTGGTCTCCCTCCGAAACGAACAAGGCCAAGGGAGCAAGAATCTTCTATAAGAACTACCTGAACGGCAAAGCTGGCGCTCGCTATGCTTTCTGGAATTATGATCCGGCCCAAAAAGGCTGGTACGTCTATGGACACGGGCGGGTCTCCGGCAACGGAAAGACGATTGAGCCAGAGGCCGGGACGCAAATATGGTCTTTCGATGGAGCGATGGTGTCACAGCCGTACAATGCACCTCCCATCAGCCCCATACCCAACAATCCCGCGGACGCTGAGCCGGTCGATTTGCAGACTGGGCTCTTCGTCTACCACAAAACAGATTTGGTGCTCAATGATGTAATTCCGGTCATCCTGCAACGGACTTACCGACAGGGGGACACAGTTTCGAGGTCCTTCGGGATCGGCACGAATATGGATTACGACATGTTTATGGTCGGCGATGATATCTATACACCTCAGGGATACACGTACCAGGACTTGATCCTGGCGGATGGGGGAAGGGTCCATTTCACGAGAATATCTCCGTGTCTCGGAACGAATGGATACTGCGACTATGCCAACGCGACGTATGCCGCGACCTCTACGACAACAGACTTCTACGGAGCTACATTGGCATGGGTCACATCCGACGTGGGCGATTATGGTTCTTGGACATTAACGAAGAAAGACGGCACAGTCTACTACTTCCCAGATTCAACGGATTCAACCAATCCACGACAAGCCGCGCCGACCGGTATGATTGATCGCCACGGCAACGCCTTAACCTTCACCCGCGACAGCAAGAGCAATCTTACGAGAATTGCTTCTCCGAACGGCCGGTGGATGCAATTCACGTATGATTCCGTTAATCGAGTCGTTCAGGCTCAGGACAACGCAGGACGCTCGACGTCGTATACGTATAACGATGCTGGCTACCTTGCCACAGCTACGAACGCGAATGGCGGAGTGACAACTTATACGTACGATTCGGACGGCAACATGGTATCAATCCAGGACCCGCGCGGAATCGTTTATCTGCAGAACCAGTACGATAGCAACGACAGAGTGAACCTCCAGACACTCGCCGACGGCGGGACATATCAATTCTCCTACTCGACGGACTCAAATGGGAACGT
Organism: Formivibrio sp.; assembly: GCA_031291275.1. GTDB lineage: Bacteria > Pseudomonadota > Gammaproteobacteria > Burkholderiales > Chitinibacteraceae > Formivibrio. Next base: position 8,278 of record JARLJJ010000377.1, on the reverse strand, counting down.
CGTGCAAACCAACGTCACCGATCAACGAGGACACGTCCGGCAGGTGGTATTCAACTCCGACGGCCACATGACAAGCGATACGCACGCACTCGGCAGGCCAGAACAGCAAACCGTAACTTACAGCAGACAGCCGGGAACAGGCCTCTTGCTCAGCATGACGGACGCACTTGGTCGTGTGACCTCGTATTCTTATGACGCAATGGCGAATCTCGCCAGCGTGACACAATTGGCGGGCACCTCAAATGTGGTGACGACAACAATCGGATACGACCCACGCTATTACCAGGTATCGGCCGTTACTGACCCGCTGGGTAACTCAACAGCGATGGCGTATGACTCAAACGGCAATCTCCTTTCAACCAGCGATCCACTGGGCGAGTCCACGATATTCACCTACAATGCCGCCGGACAGCCGCTCACCGCGACCGATGCGCTCGGCAATCAGACACAATTCGGTTACGACGCGGGAGATCTGGTTTCGGTGACGGACCCACTGGGACGTACTGTATCCCAATTTGTGGACGCAGCAGGTCGCATCGCATCCACAACAGATCCACTCGGTCATACAACCATCCTCGCGCATGATGGATTAGACAATGTCACGAACACTACCGATGCCCTGGGCAACCAAACCACGCTTAGCTACGATGGGAACGGGAACCTCCTTACGGTGACGGATGCCAACCAGCATGTGACGAACTACACCTACGATGCTATGGATCGCGTTTGGAAGCGCACCGATGCGCTGGGCAATGCGGAAACTTCAATTTACGATTTGTCAGGAAACCTCAGCCAATTCACGGACCGCAAGGGGCAGGCGACCACGTATGCATATGACGCTCTAAACAGATTGGCAGGCATCACGTTCAACGACGGAAGCACAATTGCCAATACCTACGATGCCGGCAACCGAGTGACAGGAGTTACGGACTCGCTGAGTGGTACGATCAGTCGCTCCTACGACGGTTTGGATCATCCTCTTACAGAGACGACGGCCCAGGGATCAATAACGTACACTTACCGGGGTGATGGCCGTCGGCAGACGATGACCGTTGCGGGGCAGCCGCAGGTTGGGTATTCGTTCGACAATGCGGGCCGACTCACGTCTATCACCGAAGGTTCGGCCAGTGTTTCGTTCGGCTATGACAGCGCAGGTAGGCGCACCTCGCTGACACTGCCAAACGGCATAACCGCCAATTACGGATACGATGCGGGATCCCAACTTACGAGCATCGTCTACCAGAAGAGCGGCTTGGCGCCTGCGGACCTCGAATACGGCTACGACTTGGCCGGGCGGCGCGTGAGCGTGACGGGGGGCCTGGCGAGCACGCAGTTGCCTGCAGCCATGTCGAATGCGGTCTATAATGCCAACAACCAGTTGACGCAGTGGGGCACGACGGTGATGACCTACGACACCAATGGCAACACGCTCAGCGACGGCATGAACAGCTACGCGTGGGATACGCGTAACCGGCTGGTATCGGCCAACAACAATGGCGCGGTCTTTAGTTATGACCCGCTGGGACGCCGGACAGGCAAGACGATTCTCTCGGCGAATACCAACTTCCTCTACGATGGCGCCAACCCGGTGCAGGAGTTGAACGGTTCGACGGTCACCGCGAACCTACTGACAGGTGGAGTGGATGAGCGCTTCATGCGCGCCACTGCGACTGAAACGGATAACTACCTGACCGACGCGCTGGGCAGCACGGTGGTGTTGACTGACCCTACCGGAAATTCAACTGTCCAGTACAGCTACGCTCCCTATGGTGGAATCAACATCTCCGGAACGACGACCAACAGCTTTACCTACACCGGCCGCGAGATCGACGGACTCGGCATCAACTACTACCGGGCCAGATACTATAACCCGACAACGGGGAGATTCCTCAGCGAGGACCCGTTGGGGTTTGCAGGCGGCGACGTGAATCTCTATGCCTATGCTGGCGACGATCCTATCGACGCGATTGACCCAACAGGCTGGGCCACATATGTGACAAACCGTCTCATAGCCGGAAGCACTGCGGTCCCTGGGTGGGAAGCTGTATCACACACATTCACATTTTCGACCAATCCTGATGGTTCGATTGCTGCGACTTACAGCTGGGGCAACACAGCCAACCCGGTAGGTTGGAACCTGGATCAAGCGGAGGACATGAAGGCCGCAGCACAGGCACTCGCGAACGGTGACGCGCAGATGGTGGGTGGTGATTACATGGATCCGTTCTACCGACAGGCATACGACCAACTCAACAATCCAGCGAACAACCACGGGAATGGATGGGTCCACAACAACTGCAAGACTGAAGCCAACAACCTGCGTCAGCGTGCGACGCAACTTTGGAATGCGAGTCCATTAGGGCAGGCATTAGCGCAAATGCAGGCGCTGGCGCAGTATTACGCGAACTCAGGTTTAGGCCCAAATACGTTGATGGGGATGCATTGAGATGCCCGCAAAAGTATTGTCAAGCCCAGTTCGAAGCAGTGTCGCCCTGTTTCGTCTCGAGCTTTCGCCTAGACGATGGGGGCACTTATGAGAAAGGCTTTATTCAGTGTTCTTTGGACTTTGATGGTAGTGGCGCTATTTGGAGTATTGAATGGTGTGGTGTATGTAAGATATTTCCTCCCGCCAGGTTTCCGAGACGCTACTTATGGGACGTATTTGCCACTGATGGCGAGCATTTCAGTCGCCACGTTGATTGGCGGCTTCATCGGGTATCGTGTCCCGGCGACCAGCAAGTTGCCGGTCAAGATCAGCCTTGGAGTTTGCTATGCGGTGGTGGTAGCTAGTCTCGTTTCCTACCTGTCACTGTTCATCATAGTGAATATCCGTGGTGAGTGAAGCTTCGGCGGGTGGCCCCGGTCTCGATTCTGAGACCGGGGATACATCTACGATCCGAGGTCTACGACTATGACGGTCTCCGCGACAACTGCAGCCGGCGAAGTGTCGCGAAGCCCATCGTACAACCGGGCCAGATACTACAACCCAGCAACAGGCAGGTTCCTAAGCGAAGACCCGCTGGGGTTCGCGGGGAGTGGAACAAACTTTTATGCCTATGTTCACGATGACCCAATCAACGCTCTCGACCCATTCGGACTAACGGACTACAACCAACAGCAAACCTTGGCACAACTTAACACGGCTTACGCAGAAGCCACTGCTGGTCCAATTCAGGGACTCGTGAATATTTATAACAACAGCACAGGGAAGTATGACTTTGGATGGATTCCACAAAACCGATATGACACGTGGACAGTAAATGGACAAACGATGGATGCTAGTCAGTTCGGCAACTTCATTGCGGGGTTCGAAGGGGCATCATATGATCTAAAGTATTTTGCTCTGACGGGGACGGACGCCGAAGAGGCTGTGATGTTGGCCGGACTTTATTACCACCTTAGCGGCAAGACCCACGCACATGACGATCCGTTGGATTTTACGGGTATGCCGGATATCATCAACGGAGAAAACTATGCTCTGCTCTACCAGCTCAACAAGATGCGTGGCCGCCCTAAATGTAAATAGAATTTCCGACATTGAAGGCTTTTTTCGACGGACACGCTTAAGGGGAGCGATATGAAAAAGACATCTTGGGCTATTGTTGTAGTTGGCGTTTGCTGCTTTTTCCTGAGGCTATCTACGTACGTGATGCCAGAATTTCTCTGCATTTTATTGTCCACGCTGCTCTTAGTGGCTTTGGTGGTACTGCTGGTCGTTTCCTCAAGAGTGGGATTCATTAGATGGCGAAAGTCTTCTCATTTGTGGCCAGCGCCATCTCTGGTCTGTCTTGCGTTCATTTTGTGTGCTTACTACTTTGCGCCGTCAATGGGGCGGTATATATCCGACTGGAAATTTGGAAGACATCTCGCTGAATATTCTAGAGTTGTGAATGGCCTGAAAAATGGGACCATTTCCTGTGCAACTCCATGCAACGCGAACGTTGAGGTGATCGAGGTGACGAGTCGGCCTGCACACATTCGAGACATCTGGGGTGCGCGCTGCGATGACAATGGCGTGATTGTTTTGTTTCGAGTTGATACCGATGTGCCTTTACTTCACGAAGGTTATTTTTTCAAAGATTACGGAGTAACCAGCAATTGCAATATACGCTCTGTGTCGCCAGAAGTAAGCTGGCCCCATGTACCCTACATACGGCACATTGCAGGGCAGTGGTATCGCTTCTCGGACCAGCCGGGGTTGTAGTGGCCACTGGTCGCTTGGGGCTACGAGGGCACGGTGCTTTGCACCGGGATGATAGGGACACATCCCCAGAATGGAATGAGTCTGCTACAGACAGAAAACGTAAAATATAAGGGGTTTACAAGTTTACGCAGGTAAACGTGTTGAAAACAAAGGATCGATGCTTGGCGGCCTTTTTCGCAGAGTCGGCTTTTACGAGCTTCACGCACCAAAAGCAGGACGATCGAGCAAGCGATTGTCCCTGTTTTAGCGACGGGTATTTCAATTGCATATAATTTGAGATCCCGTCTGTGACTATAAAGACATATGCTGGTCAATCATGATCGCTATCCAAAACAAAACGCGGCGAGCGATTTGGCGGCTGTTCTTACGCCTAGCGCTCCTGGCCGCGGTATTGCCTTCATCAGCCAGTTCAATTCGTTGGAATTCTCTGACAGTTGCTGATGGTCTTCCCTCTAATCGTGTCTTATGCCTAGCGGCAAACTCCGATACAGTCTGGGCCGGTACCGACGCGGGCGTGGCCGTTGTGCGTCACGGGAAGATTGTCAAAACAATAGGCACGAAGGATGGATTGGCAGGCCGAATCATCTCGGCTCTCGCCCTAGATGCAGATACCGGTGATCTCTGGGTTGCGATGTATGGCGGCATAAGCCGCATCAGCGCAGGCGCGGTCCGGAGCTATACGAGTCTGGATTCGGGACTCGCGAATGACGTTGTCTACGATATCGCGGTTCAGGGGCATTTCGTATTAGCAGCAACGGCCGCAGGTCTCAGCCAGTTTGACATGAGGTCACAGACTTGGACTACCTACGACAACCGTAATTCGCCAATGGTCGATCCATGGCCGGTGAGAATCATCATCTCAGAGGGTACTGCCTACATCGGGACGTGGGGTAATGGCGTACTCAAATTCGACATCTCGACGGGAATCTGGACTTTGCCTCAAATGCCAACCGAGCGCCGTGAAATGGGCTTGATTCAACATGGAGACGAAGGGATCGAATTCGTTAGGGGGCTCGCCTATGATGCGAGTTCGCGCATTCTCTGGTCAGCGAGCGCTCGCGGTCTCGCCGCGCGAGGAGAACAAAGCACAGGTTCCGGTGGGATGGCGATGGAGTTGGTACCCCTTTCAACTACCATTAACACGATCAAGCTCAATGAGAACTACCTTTGGGTTTGCACCAATGAGGGATTGAAGGTCATCGGTCCAACTGATGCAGGATCTCAACGAGACCTCGTCGAGCCACCAGGCCCCGATACCGCTAGAGAGCACGGCGCAGCTGCCATGGCGGATAACGAGCTAATCCCTGAACGTCAAGTGTTCGACATTACTTTCCAGGGCGGCGAGTTCTGGGTCGCGTCCGCGTCAGGCCTTTGGCGTGGTGAGCGAATAAGGTCAAATGCACAACGTCCGGGGGTCCCTGGTGGTCTTCGCAAGGTGCCAGATCGGTCGGTTCAGATCAAGCAATCAGCCTGGGTACATTCGTCGGATCACTCTTCGGCAGCTAAAGACACGGTAAACATTGGATTTCTCGGGCCGGTCGAAAGCATCACAGACACGTCACGCGGCATGGCCATGCTTCACGGAGCTCAGCTCGCCGTCGACGAGGCAAATGCAAGAGGCACCAAGCAAGGCGGGCCAACTCGCGGGAAGTGGGTCTACTCCCTGAAGGTTCATAACGACTCGGCGCAGTGGGGCGCTGGAACAATGGAACCGGTAAGAATGGTCGAAGATGAGAATGTAGTGGCCGTTCTTGGCTCTATTGACGGTTCTGTGACTCACACTCTGCTCCGCATTTCTGAAGAACTCGGGTTTCCGGTCATAAATACCGCAGCCACTGATCCTACAATCAGGGACACAGGTACGCCTTGGCTCGTATCCATTGCACCGGATGATCGTCAGCAGAGCAAGCTGTTGGCTGAGACCATCGTTGGACAGAAGAGGATTCGAAAACTGGGCATCATCTATGTTGACAACAGAGATACTCGCATCGCAATTGCGACATTCTTTCAGGAGTTTGGAAAACTTGGACATATTCCAGTCGTCAAAGAGATCTTCCCCTCTGGAATCACGGATCTTTCCGAGCAGTTACAACGGCTTAAAGATGCGAAGATCGACGCACTGTTGATCTGGTGTGAACCCGACCAGGGGGCTCTTGTACTGAAGCAAATGCGGACCTCTAAGTTGTGGGTGCCAACCTTCGGGTCGAGTTCTTTAGCTGATCCCGCGGTAATCGCGCTTTCGGGTATTGCTTCAGAGGGCCTTGTCGTGGTCGGCTCTCTTAACAGCAAACATACCGGACAAAGTGGCTTCGCGTTTGACAAAAGCTACAGAGAGAAGTTTGGTGAACCGCCTGATGCGTTCGCAGTATATGCTTACGACGGGATGAACCTCCTGATTGCAGCAATCGAAGAAGCTGGACCTGACCGTCAAGCGATCCTTTCTGCGCTTCGAAGTTCACGTCTCCGGGGCCGGCAAGGAGTCATAGACAGGATTGTTCTCAATGAACACCTGTCCAACGTGGCACAGCCGCTCCTGGCTCGCGTAGTACAGGGCCAATTTGCAGTTTGGAATTCGGCCGGCGGAAAATGAGCTCACCCTGTTTGGGTGAGCGCTACGCAAACCATAGGCCCTACATAACCGAGGGAGGCTGATTTTGTAGGTTGGGGAGTCATGTTTTCTGGGCGTGGTACATCAAGATCAATATCAGTGAAACGATCAGTGTTGGGTGAGGCATAACTGTCGATGGCTTCGGTAACGTCTATATTGCAGGGTACTCGAGCAATGCGACTGTGCCGCAAGCATGATTTGGCAAGCATTCATGTATTCCATTTTAAATGGAAGTCCCCATTGCTTCAGCCATGTTCGGCAGTTGGTCTCTCCGCCGATTCTTTCGAACCAAAAGGATCACTGGGTGGCATCCTACTGTACCCTGTAGCCTGTCAGTTCCTTGCGCAAGTTGCCTCTCGGACTAAACTCATCATGGGTTCAGTACGACCTGTTACCACAGCAAGGTCTCTATCTACCGCCCCATTCTCCCGATCTGAACCCCATCGAGAAGGCTTGGGCAAAACTCAAACAACTGCCGCGCGCGGCAAAGACACGAACCAAGTAAACACTCGATCAGGCCATCACCGAGGCCCTGCCTTGCATCACTCCAGACAACGCAAAGGCTTGGTTCAGATTTGCACTTGACAGTTTGCCGTAAAACAGAAAATGCCCTAAATGGGTGAGGAGAATAATCTCCTCACCCCGTAGCAACGAAAGTTAGCCTTTGATTTGGGGCTACGCGTAAGCCGAGGTATCAGTATCTCTGATCGCCAGAGCCCCTATGCAGAATAATTTGTTGAAGAAGCATTTCGGCACGGTTGCAAGATACGCGAGCGTGGCGAGCAATAGAACCGACCAACAACTCAGCCAACGCAATGAATATGCCGCTATACAACTGAGGCTGCATTTCCCCGTAGCCGCTTTGTCTTCTACCAACATGCAGTTGTTGTTCCTTCACCAACAGTTCCCGACGCCGGGAATGTTGGCTTGGAACTGCTGAGTTGCAACGCGACATCGTGTCCTGACGATGCGGCTATGCAGCCAGTGCAACTGGCGCGGGACCAACATTGTCCGGCAGCGGGAGTATCGGTTGCGGATAACCGAAAAGGCAACCGGCATGTTGCTCGTTCAATGTTGCATGGTCAAGTTGTTCCGTTGGCTCCGTGCGGCAAGACATGCTGGCGCTTGCATTGCGAAAGACCCGAACTCCGTCGCTCGGAAGGAGCGATGAACGACCCCTGAAACCACGGAACGTGGCGCAAATGCAAAGCATTTGTGGGGGTCGTTCAGGTCTTTCGCTGATGTAAAATCGACCACTTCAGTCTTCTAACCCGTAGAAGAGAAATCTATAAACCTTTGAAAAGGGTGAACGATAGGGGTGAATACGTGAGCGGTATGCGAACGCCATCTTGTGGATGTCTGTTTTGGGCATGATTCTGATGTCATGGGACGTTACAGAGACGCAGACGTATCGCGATGGCGGGATGTTGTATCGGAGCAAGTAGGCAGCGGCAAGAGCGTGGCAG
>JARLJJ010000376.1 GCA_031291275.1 Formivibrio sp. | reverse complement strand
CGCGAATATCTGCTGGAAGACTCACTGACTCGTATCGAGGAAGAGTTCGGTTCCCGCTTTGTCCGGATTCACCGTAATTGCTTACTTGCCCGCGAAGCCATCATAGGATTTGATCGTGAGGTGCAATCTGGCGGAGAAGCCCGCTGGGTCGCTGTTCTTCGTGATCTGTCTGAAAGAATGCCTGTCAGTCGTCGCCAACAGCATGTGATCAAAGAATTTGGTAAACCGGAACAGGAGCGATAGCTCCCGCTTCCTGTATTTTGCTACTTTTCCCGTCATATCGCTATTGAAACTGGCCTCAACATTTAAGGGTTCAAGATAGCATTCCTGCTTTTTTATCAGTTCAATACTGTTAATGGATGTTCACGGATATTGGTAAGTTGCCGCGCGAATACCCACTAAGCCAGAATAACCACAACCCACATTAAGGCTAGATTGGCCAAACACACCAACTGTGCCGCACTACCCAAATCTTTGGCACGTTTGGCCAATTCATGCCGAGCCAGCGATGTATGATCCACTGCAGCTTCAATAGCGGAATTCAAAAGCTCAACAATCAACGAACCTAAATGACTCGTAATCAGGATCGCACGGCCCCACGCGGGTAGTGGCAAATATAAGCACAGACCAATTCCCAGCACAGCCAGCAACGTAACTTGCCGAAAAGCGGATTCGTTCCGCCAAGCTGATGCCAAACCATCGAGTGAATACCCCAAGGCATTCAGAACACGCCGCACACCTGTTTTCCCTTTGAACGGACTTTCGGTGTTTGGCTTCGATTGCAAATCAGTCTTCATAGATATCCACATAACTTGTATAGGAAACAAGCAACATCACGGGCACAGCGACCAACAATCCGAGCATGAAGGGAATGATGGCTAAGGTGAGAAGCATTATTCCGATCAGACCCATGACTAGCAAAGGCAACCAGTTACGCCAGAAACCCAGAAAGGAAAGTCTCAAAGCATCGCGAGCTGACAAGTTGTGCAATACCACCAGTGTTGGTGCAAAAAAATAGGCGCTGTAAACCATGGCCAGGCTGGAAAAAAACATCAGCAGGAAAGGCCACATGGAAAGCAGTCCACGTTCCTTGAGTAATTCAGGAGAAGGCTTGGGCATCAAGCCCAGCTCAAATGAAACATACATAAAGCAAGCCAGCAACACCACAACAGCCAAGACGCCAGCAATATAGAAAATACCGACCTTCAATAGCTCGCCCGGCATAGAAAATGCCCAAAACAAGGCTTTAAGTTGTGGAGGTTGGCCAGCAACGGCTTTCTGTGCCGCCTGCATAACGCCACCTAACATTAGTGGCAATAGCAACGTACCCAGCACCCAACCCACAACAGGCACGGATGACACAAGCAAACACAAAATCGTTGCTGCCAATCCGATCAAGGTCCATTGCAATGGCGCACGCAAATACAGCATAAATGCTTCACTGATCCACTCCCAACCGCTACCGGCACGTCGGCGCTTGGGTTCAATTTCATTATCAATGACGTTTCCAGAATCCTGCATAGCTATCTGCTCGTTGGGAGAATGCGACTATCGTAAAAATGAGGAAACATATTGGCAAGCTGTAAAGCATGCCATATCAATATGAAGCCCACATGAAAAAACCGGCAGGTTACCCTGCCGGTTTTATAGAGTACAGAAATTACCTTATCAAGCAACGCTATTGGCAGCTGCGCGGGCAATGACAAGTTCTTCGTTGGTGGGGATAATCCAGACGGCAATCTTGCTGTTGGCCGTGGAAATCTTGCGTGGTTCACCGGAACGAATATTGTTAGCAGCCAGATCAATTTCAACGCCAAGCCATTTCAGGCGAGCACAAATGTCAGCACGAGCAATATTATCGTTTTCACCGATCCCTGCAGTGAAGACCAGGGCATCAAAGCCTTGCATCGAAGCGGCCAGCGAAGCTACGTTACGCGAGATACTGTAAGTGAAGAAATCCACAGCCAGCTTGGCACGCGGCGAAGTAGATGCATGAAGCTCACGCATGTCACTGGAAATACCGGACAAGCCAAGCAGACCGGATTTCTTGTACAGCAGATCTTCGATTTGCTGAGCATCCATCTTCAGGTTGTTCATCAGATGCAACACCACGCCGGCGTCGATCGAACCGGTACGGGTGCCCATCGGCAGACCTTCCAGCGCGGTGAAACCCATGGTGGTTGCCTGGCACTTGCCACCCTTGACCGCAGAAGCCGAAGAACCGTTACCCAGATGGCATACCACGGTGTGCCCTGCTGCGGATTTTGCATCCAACTCTTCCAGCGCGCTGGCGATATAGGTGTAGGACAGGCCGTGGAAACCGTAGCGATAGATGTGTTCTTTTTCCGTGAACTCCAGCGGCAGGGCATACAGCTTATGCAGATCCGGCTGGGCGGTGTGGAAGGCGGTATCGAAACAGGCCACTTGCGGAACACCCGGCATCAGATCATTCAGAATGCGAATCGGGGTCAGGTTATGTGGCTGATGCAGCGGACCGAGCGGAATGAATTCTTCCAGGATCGCGAACACTTCCGGGGTCACCACAACCGGTTCGGAATACTTCAGACCACCGTGCAGGACGCGATGGCCGATAGCAGCAATCTTGCGACCATGGATATGCGGTTGCAACCAGGCCAGCAGGTGGCGCAGGGCTGAATCATGGCTCTTGGGCAGATCAGCAGGCAATTTTTCATCGGCCAGCTTGTTGTCGGCAGCATCCTTGGCAACAAACTTCGGATCGACATAAATGCCATCGATCAAGCCTTTGTACAGCGTGATGGGATCAGAGGGTTCATTTTCGAACAACTGAAACTTGATACTGGATGAACCAGCATTGATGACGAGAATAAGTTCTTTCATTTTCTGACTTTCTTTCCTGATCGGTTAGCGAGGGCAACAAAAGCCATCACGACTATTGACGCCATGCGGGTCTTCACATCATCCGCACGGCGGGTGAAGACAAAAGGTCCGAAGTGACTAGACGCCGTAACTTCGGATGTTGGCCAAAAAGGAAGGAGATTTTCATTCCTACCTTGTCGACAAATTCAATATCTGGGACCGGCAATTTATTAAATGCCGTACTAATCAACGGTTAAAAATTCCGTCTGGATGCAGCGGCTTTGATATTTACCGTCAAACGACACGCCAAGTGAATGGGCAAAATCACCAATCATCCGTTTCGAGGCACAAAGCGACATACGGCAAAATAACCAATTCATGTCATCCTGAGCCATAAACCAGAGCGAGAAGTATTATAGGGCGCATATGTTGCGCCGCAATGCAACAAATCACGCCGGTGCGTATCTTACCGGGCGTAAATCTACCGCTGTTTGGTTAAAATCAACGCAGTTGAATAATCCTTGGAATGGTATGAACCCCACGTACACCACACATTTGATTTGCACCCCAGATCTGGATGGAAGTTCTGCAGCCATCGTTACCATGCTGGTGTTCCCTGGAGATCATGTCGAAATGGATGATCCGCTAGTGTTATTGCGGACAGACGATAACAACCTGGAAGTCTGCGCACCTGAGGCTGGCACGATTGGTGAGATCGTCGCCAAAGCAGACGATAACGTCCGTAGTGGCGATTTACTACTGACCATGGAAATTGAAGAAAAGCCATTCGGTTTCCTCCCGATGATGGAAGAAGAACCAGGCTTTGCACCCAGTTGCCAGCTGCCATATCCCAAACACAAAACTACTGGTGACCACACTCCTTTAAAAATATTGCCTGAAACCGCCAGCATGGCTGCCCGTCTCGGTGTAGACCTGGCAGATGTGTCGCCTGATATGGATGGTGTCATAGATAACGAAGCGGTAGCCAGTTATATACGAGACGTCATGGTCCGCTGGCGCAAGTTACGCCGGCTGATCACGGAATAATTCAAATCCGCATTTGAAACACCTGCCTGCAATCTATTATTTTTCCTGCAAAACAGAAGTAGACAAGTTACTAACATGTACTCTTATAAATCAATAAGTTACCCTGGGGATAAAAATCGTGGCTTCGTGAACAAAGCTCTGTTCCGCGGTATCCGAAAATAGCTACCCATTTTATCCACAGCAGATACCTGATAAGAGCACATCCTTTGACATGACATAACTAGTTGAATGTACGTTGAAAATTAGCCTATCAACAGAATGCAGTCGTGCTTATTAGCTATTGTTATCCTTTTACTATCCAATATTGTTAAAACACATGTACTTGAAACGTATCTCGCTTCCAGCAACATGCCTTACGCATAAATCACACAAGCAAGTTCAATTATTGGACGTTCTACACCCGTATAATTTCATCCATTGAATATCGACTGGATACCACCATGCTGCGTAGCCTTGATTCTGCCGCCCCCAACTTTAAACAACAGCTCGAAGCACTTTTGGCATTTGAAACATCGCAAGACCCACAAGTTGAAGATCGAGTAGCCATTATTTTGAACGAGGTAAAGGCACGCGGAGATACCGCAGTCATTGAATACACGAAACAGTTTGACTGCTTGAATGTGCAAAGCATGGCTGAACTGGAACTCACACAAGTTGAGCTGAAAACAGCGTTCGATCATCTACCCATCATGCAGCGCAGCGCACTGGAAGCCGCAGCAGAACGTGTTCGTCGCTATCACGAACATCAAAAAGCCAGTTCATGGCAATACACAGAAGCTGACGGGACAGTATTAGGTCAACAAATCACGCCACTTGATCGCGTTGGAATCTATGTACCAGGCGGTAAAGCCAGTTATCCTTCTTCCGTATTAATGAATGCCATACCTGCGCATGTCGCAGGGGTCAGTGAAATTATCATGGTGGTTCCCACTCCACGTGGCGAACGTAACGATTTAGTCTTGGCAGCGGCCTATATCGCTGGCGTTAGTCGTGTATTTACCATTGGGGGATCACAAGCAATTGCTGCTCTGGCCTTTGGTACAGAAACCATCCCATCTGTAGACAAGATCACAGGTCCCGGGAATGCCTATGTAGCAGCGGCAAAAAGAAGGGTGTTTGGTATTGTGGGTATTGACATGGTTGCAGGACCATCTGAAATTCTGGTGATCAGCGATGGATTGACCGATCCAGACTGGATTGCCATGGATCTTTTCAGTCAAGCTGAACACGATGAAATTGCACAATCGATCTTGCTGTGCCCAGAAAGTGATTACATTGAACGTGTCAAAGAAAGCATCGAAAAACTGCTGCATGACATGCCACGTAAAGAAATTATTCTTGCTTCACTCACCAACAGAGGAGCACTCATCAAAGTTCGTGATCTCGAAGAAGCATGCGAAATTGCCAACTGGATTGCACCAGAACACCTGGAATTATCAGTTGCAAATCCTGAAGAATGGCTACCTCAACTCAAACATGCTGGCGCTATTTTCATGGGCAAATTTACGTCCGAATCATTAGGCGACTACTGTGCTGGCCCAAATCACGTATTACCAACCGCACGAACAGCACGTTTTGCCAGTCCGCTTGGTGTCTACGACTTCCAGAAACGGACCAGTCTGATTCATGTTTCAGAATCAGGCGCACAATATTTGGGAAAAATTGCTTCCACATTGGCACATGGTGAAGGTTTGACTGCCCACGCACGTTCAGCTGAAATGCGACTGAAAAAATAGTCTTTAGGGGATTAGTGGCCTACCCGAAAATGGTTCATATGAACAAATATTCGTTGTGCCACATGTCGCAAATGCAAAGATTGCTTTCCATGGATAGCATCTGTTGACCTTGCAATAGACCTAAGTTCAATTTAGCCCAGGTAACACACTATTTGCACTCTTATGCGTATTGATCAGGTTAGACAGCGTTTACGTGCCAATGGCGCACTATCCTGCCACGAGGAACGTATTCTTCGTGCCTGGTTGCAGGCACTTCCGCTGACTAGCGGCCCGAACCGGCGTCAAGCGGAAAACTATTTTCCGCAGGATGTACGCGTGGTTTTACCGGCAATTTCCGCAGAACTTGGTGCATTAGCACGCGTCCAGGCCGAATTTCCAGCGCAGGATGGCTCTGCACGGTTACTGGTGTCACTGGCGGACGGTCAGACAGTAGAGAGTGTGCTACTTCCACGCGATGGCCTCTGCGTGTCAACGCAGGTCGGCTGTGCGGTGGGGTGTATATTTTGCATGACGGGGAAAGAAGGGTTACTGCGCCAACTGGGGAGTGCAGAAATTGTGGCGCAAGTGGTGCTCGCCCGAGCGCGACGTCCCGTCAAAAGGGTGGTTTTCATGGGAATGGGCGAACCCGCTCATAATCTCGACAATGTTCTGGAAGCCATCGAATTACTCGGTACGGCAGGTACGATTGGCCACAAAAATCTGGTTTTTTCCACTGTCGGTGACCGACGCGTATTTGAACGTTTGCCGCAGGGCAAAGTGAAGCCAGCATTGGCGCTTTCACTGCACACCACCCGTGCGGAATTGCGAGAGCAGCTTTTGCCAAAAGCACCACGTATTGATCCGGCCGAACTGGTTGAACTGGCCGAGCATTATGCCCGGGCAACCGGTTACCCGATCCAGTATCAGTGGACCTTGCTGGAAGGCATCAATGACAGTGATGAAGAACTGGAGAACATCATCAAACTACTTGCTGGCAAGTACGCGATCATGAACTTCATTCCCTACAACAAGGTTAATGGCGTAGGTTTTAACCGTCCTTCGGTGGAACGTTCAGCCATCATGGCCGGCCGACTGCATCAACATGGCATTTTGACCCGTTTACGCAATTCGTCTGGGCAAGATATCGATGGCGGGTGTGGACAGTTGCGAGCGCGTGTGAGCACAGTCCATATCCATTCTCTGCCTACAAGCTAAATGAATAATGAAGGCACAAGTGTGTGCACAGAAACCAGGAAAAACTAGGGGTTAAAGAGAAGGTTTTGTTCGGCTAAATATAAAAATCCCAAGTTACTCAATGAATACCTTGGGATTTTTATATTTTGGTGCGAGCGGGGAGAATCGAACTCCCATGCCTTTCGGCGCTGGAACCTAAATCCAGTGCGTCTACCAATTTCGCCACGCTCGCATACTGCAAAGATAGTTGTGTTACAGCCATATATTGATGAAAAAACATGGCGGATACACGAAACTTAGACAGCAAAAAGCCCAACCTTGAGAGTTGGGCTAGATGCTTAGTATCGCTGGTTGCGGGAGTAGGACTCGAACCTACGACCTTCGGGTTATGAGCCCGACGAGCTGCCAACTGCTCCATCCCGCGACAGAGAACGAGATAATAGCGGGTGAATCAGGTTCGGTCAAGGGAAAGCTAGGAATAACGCCAGATTAAACAGTTATCCGGTCAAAATTGCGAAAAAAATAGCCCTGCCTGACAACTGCCGGCAGGGCTATTTTTGACTACATGAAATTCAGGGTGTGATTTCTTCCACACGATGGCAGGCAATCAAACGGCCATCGATCGAGCGCAGCTCCGGTACTTTTTGCGTGCACATTTCATTGGAAAATGGGCAACGGGTATGGAAAGTACACCCAGTAGGCGGGTTAAGCGGCGAAGGTAATTCGCCGATCAGCTTCACCTTTTCACGCCGGTCTTCTGCGCGAATAGCCGGGGTAGCAGACATCAGTGCGCGTGTGTACGGATGCAGCGGACGGCTGTATATCTTGTCCTTGGGGCCGTATTCCACGGTGGAGCCGAAGTACATCACCATCACGTCATCGGCGACATGCTCAACCACAGCGAGGTTGTGGCTGACAAACACGTAGGCCGTATTGAATTCCTGCTGAAGGTCCATGAACAGGTTGAGGATCTGTGCCTGGATCGAAACATCGAGCGCGGAGGTTGGTTCGTCAGCGACCACAATCTGCGGGTTCAGAATCATGGCGCGGGCAATGGCGATGCGCTGGCGCTGACCGCCGGAGAACATGTGCGGGTAACGATGATAATGCTCGGGGCGCAGGCCGACGGTGGTCATGATGGTACGCACGCGTTCTTCGCGTTCTTTGGCGTTTAGCGGGGTGTTGAGCAGCAGCGGTTCCGCCAGCATGGTACCGATCTGCTTGCGCGGGTTCAGCGAGGCATAGGGGCTCTGGAATACCATCTGCACTTTAGGGCGCAATATTTTGAGCGTGCTCGCATCAGCGGTGGCAATGTCAATGCCATCAATGCTCAAGTGGCCGGCGCTGGGATCTTCGACCAAGGTGAGTTGACGTGCCAGGGTTGATTTACCACAACCGGATTCACCGACCACGGCCAGCGTTTTACCTCGGGCCAGTTCAAAGCTGACGTTATTGAGAGCTTTTACACTGAAATTGCCACGCATGAAACCACGTGAAACGGGGTAGTGCTTAGATAATTGACGTGCTGTCAGGATAGGGCTTTGATCGTTCATTGTATGGGTCTCCCGGCTTCATCAAGCGGGGTAAAGCAACGCACAAAACTGCCGTTTGCTTGGGTCAGCTTGGGATGCTCGTTGCGGCATTGATCATTGACATATGGGCAGCGTGGCGATAGCAGACAACCGATCGGGCGGTCGTACTGGCCGGGTACCACACCGGGCAAGGTGGCAAGTCGTTCAGCACCCTTGCTGTGTTCCGGTATCGAAGCCAGCAGGGCTTGCGTATACGGGTGGTGCGGGCGGTAGAAGATGCCTGGAACCGGGCTGGTTTCGACAATTTCACCGGCATACATCACCGCTACGCGATGAGCGACTTCGGCAATGACGGCCAGATCATGCGTGATCAGAATCAGTGCCATATCCTGGCTCTTCTGCAACGAAACCAGCAGATCCATGATTTGTGCCTGTACCGTGACATCCAGCGCGGTAGTCGGTTCGTCGGCAATCAGCAGTTTCGGATTGCAGGCAATTGCCATGGCGATCATCACCCGCTGGCTCATGCCGCCGGAAAGCTGATGCGGATACGCTGACAACCGTGTTTTGGGTGCCGGGATTTCGACCAGTTCGAGCAATTCCAGAGCGCGTTTCTGTGCTTCGGATTTGGACAGCCCCATATGCAGGCGGAGTGTTTCCATCAACTGGAAGCCCACCGTATAAGCGGGGTTCAGGCTGGTGAGCGCATCCTGAAAAATCATCGCAACATCTTTACCAACAAGATGGCGCTTGGCGACCGGGCTCATTGTCAGCAGGTCCTGACCATCAAACACCAGTTGATCCGCAGTAACGCGGCCAGGTGCTTCAATCAGTCCCATCAAGGCGAGCATGGTTACGCTCTTGCCTGAGCCGGATTCGCCGACGATGCCGACGATTTCACCGCGGTTGATTGAAAGGTTCACATCCTGCACGGCACGGAAAGGATTTTCCTGGCTGCCGAACTCGACGGAGAGGTTTTTAATTTCCAACAGACTCATTTTTGGCCTCACGCGAGTTTTTTCAGTTTCGGGTCCAGCGCATCGCGCAGACCGTCGCCCATCAGGTTGAGCGCAACCACATTAAAGAGAATGGTGACGCCGGGCATGGTGACCACCCACCAGGCACTTTCGATGTAGTCGCGTGCTGACGCCAGCATCGTTCCCCATTCAGGCAAAGGCGGCTGAGCACCCAATCCCAAGAAGCCCAATGCAGCGGCATCAAGAATCGCCGATGAAAAACCCAGCGTGGCTTGGACGATCACGGGCGCCATGCAATTGGGCAACACCGTGTTGAACATCAACCGCAATTTGCTGGCGCCGGCCAACCGGGCCGCAATTACGTAATCACGCCCCAGTTCGGACATGGCCGACGCGCGGGTCAGGCGCACATAGGACGGCAAGCTGACCACGGCGATGGCAATCATGGTGTTGGCCAGCCCCGGGCCAAGTACCGCGACGATGGCCACGGCCAGCAGCAACGAGGGTAATGCCATCATGATGTCCATGGCACGCATGATCGTGGTGCCAATGGCTTTCGGATAGAACGCAGCCAACAGTCCAAGCACGATGCCAGGCAGAAGTGACAACACCACCGAAACCAGACCGATCGTCATCGAGATGCGTGCGCCATACATCAGGCGCGACAGGATGTCGCGGCCCAATTCGTCAGTGCCGAGGAGATAACTCCATTGGCCATTCGTGGTCCATGAAGGCGGCAATAAAAGGATATCGCGATGTTGATTGATCGGGTTGTGCGGTGCCAGCCAGGGCGCGAATATGGCCGAGATAACCATGATGATCATGAAAATCAGCGCAGCATATGCACCACGATTGGCGCGGAAGCTGGCCCAAAACTCGGCCAGCGGGGATGGATAGCTATAAGTGGCTGCGGCGATTTCTGGTACGGCAGCAATGGTCGCAGATTGCACGGGAGTGGTCATGTCTTACCTCGCGTGACGGATACGGGGGTTGATGACACCGTAAAGGATATCGACCAACAGATTGACGAGAATGATCAGGGTGGCGACCAGCAGAATGCCGCCTTGTACTACCGGATAATCGCGGCGGCTGATCGAATCAATCAGCCATTTGCCGATACCCGGCCAGGAAAAGATGGTTTCAGTCAGGACCGCGCCGGCCAACAGGGTACCAACCTGCAGGCCGATGACCGTAATGACTGGCACCAGCGCATTGCGCAGGGCATGGACCACGACTACGCGGGTCGGCGACAGTCCTTTGGCTCGTGCGGTACGGATGTAATCTTCACGCAGTACTTCCAGCATCGATGAGCGTGTCATCCGGGCAATCACCGCCATCGGGATGGTGCCTAGCACGATGGCGGGCAGGATCAGGTGTGAAAGTGCAGAAGTGAAGGCCCCGGGTTCTCCGGAAAGCAGTGTATCGATCAGCATGAAGCCGGTTACGGCCGGGATATCGAATTCCAGATCGATGCGACCGGAAACCGGTGTCCAGCCCAGAAAGACCGAGAACAGCATGATCAGCATCAGGCCCCACCAGAAAATCGGCATGGAGTAGCCAGTCAAGGCACTGCCCATCACGACATGGTCTACCACGGTACCGCGGCGATTGGCGGCAACGATCCCGGCAGCAAGTCCGGTGACTGCAGCGAACAGCATCGCGCAGATAGAAAGTTCCACGGTGGCCGGGAACAGTTTCAGAAATTCCGAGACGACTGGTTCGTGGGTGACCAGTGATTCGCCCAGATTGCCATGAAGCAATTTTTGCAGATAATGCAGATACTGCATGTAAAGCGGCTGATCGAGACCGAGCCGCTGCATGGCCAGACGATAGAATTCAGGGTCAAGGCGGCGTTCACCGACCATCACCAATACCGGATCGCCCGGAATCATGTGAATCAGCGCGAAAGCCAGCACGGTAATGCCGAGGAAAGTCGGAATCACCACGGCAATGCGGCGCAATATAAAATTAAACATGCTTTTGAGCCTGTCAGAAAAGAGGACTCCCGCGCCAGTTGGCGGGGAGTCCGGGCAGACACGGGGTCCGGTTTACTTCAAATCAACAGAGTAGAAATTGTTGGTCATAAACGGGCTTTGCACAAAGCCGCTCACATTCTTGCGATAGGCCACAAATGCGAGCGAGTGCGCGGTCGGGATCCAAGGAACTTCGTCATAGACGATCTGTTGGGCTTTTTCGTACAACTTGGTGCGCTTCTTCAGATCAGTTTCCAGACGCGCATCGGCCAGTACCTTGTCGAACTCCTTGTTGCACCAACGCGACTTGTTGCCGCCATTCTTGTTGGCATCGCAAGACAGGTTCGGGGTGAAGAAGTTGTCGGGATCGCCGTTGTCGCCAGCCCAACCGAGGAAGGTGATGTCGTGCTCGCCCTTGCCGGAACGCTTGAGCAACTCGCCCCATTCCATCTGTTGAACGCTGACTTTCACGCCGATCTTGGCCCAGTCGGCCTGCATCATTTCTGCGGCGCGCTTGCTGTCGATCAGACCGCCTACGCGGGCCCAGAGCTTGATTTCGGAACCGTCATAGCCGGACTCCTTCACCAGTTTCTTGGCTTTTTCCACATCCATTGAGCGTTCTTTCAGCTTCTCGGTCGTGCTGCTCCACATGGTTGGGGGCAATACCGTCACGGCCGGTTTGGCATAACCCCCATAAATTGCCTTGATGTAGTTTTTCTTGTCGAAGGCATAAGCCAGAGCCTGGCGGAACTTCTTGTCCTTCAGGAAAGGCTTTTCTACGTTGGGTGCAATGTAGCCGGTATACAGCGCGGCTATGCTGGAAACGGTGATGTTTTTGTCCGCCTTGAGCATTTCAACCTGATCGGGCTTTGGATAAAGCGCGACTTGGCATTCACCAGCCTTGATACGCTGCTGACGCACGTTTGGATCGGGTGTAATCGCAAACACCAGGTTGTCGATCTTGGCTTTGCCGCGCCAATATTCGGTATTGGCGGCATAACGGACCACGGCGTCTTTCTGGTAGCTCTTGAACACGAACGGGCCGGTACCAACCGGTTTCAGGTTCAGGTCTTGCTGCTTGCCGGTTTTATCCAGTTGAGCCGCGTATTCCGCCGACATGATCGAAGCAAAGCCCATGGCAAGGTCGGCGAGGAAAGGTGATTCCGGGCGTGCCAGCGTGATCTTGACCGTGTAGTCATCGACTTTTTCCACCGACTTCACCAGATCCGGAAATTCCATGCTGGAGGCGTAGGGAAAGCCGTTGGCGGCCTGCTTGTACCATGGGTGGTTCTTGTCAACCATGCGCAGGAACGAGAAAACGACATCGTCGGCATTGAAATTGCGCGTCGGCTTGAAGTATTCGGTGGTGTGGAATTTCACGCCCTTGCGCAGATTGAAGGTGTAGGTCATGCCATCTTTGGAGATCGACCATTTTTCGGCCAATCCCGGCTCAACGCTGGTCGCGCCGCGCTTGAACTCAACCAGACGTTCGTACAGAGTTTCGCCTGCGGCATCCTGGGTTACGGCGGAATCGTACTGGGCAATATCAAAACCTTCGGGCGAGGCTTCGGTACAGACAGAAAGCGTTTTTGCTGCCCAGACCGGAGCGACGGCAAATAGGCTGGCGCCGATAATGGCAGCCAAGTAATGTTTTTTCAACATGACAGTTTCCTGGCGTAAAAAAATGGGAAACCCGGGCTGAGAGAATCAACCCGGGTTAGATGGGTTTTACTTGAGGCTCACACCGTAGAAGGAATTCAGGCCGAACGGGCTGATCTTGAAGTTCTGCACTTCTTTGCGGACTGGTTCGTACGAGGTGGAGTGGGCGATGGTTGTCCACGGCAGTTCGCGTTTGAACACGACCTGGGCTTTTTCGTACAAGCGGGTGCGTTCCTGTTGGTTGGTCAGTGTGCGGGCCTTGACGATCAGGTCGTCAAATTCCTTGTTGCACCATTGGGCGTAGTTGTTGCCGCCAACCGCGGTGCAACCGAGATTCACGCCGAGCCAGTTGTCAGGATCGCCATTGTCGCCAGTCCAGCCGACCAGCACGCTGTCATGTTCGCCATTCTTGGCGCGCTTCAGGTATTCGCCCCATTCGTAAGTCACGATCTTGGCCTTGACGCCGATCTTGGCAAAATCGGCCTGGATCAGTTCAGCCATCAGCTTGGCGTTCGGGTTGTACGGACGTTGTACCGGCATCGCCCACAGGGTCATTTCAAAGCCGTTCGGGAAGCCGGCTTTTTTCAGCAGTTCCTTGGCTTTTTCCGGATTGAAGGCCGCATCTTTCAGAGTCTTGTTATAAGACCACTGGGTAGGCGGCATCGGGTTGGTCGCAGGTTGACCGGCACCCTGGTAGACCGCATCGATAATCGCCTTCTTGCTGATGGCCATGTCCAGTGCCTGACGCACTTCAAGCTGGTCCAGCGGTTTGTGTTTGACGTTGTAGGCCAGATAACCGACGTTGAAACCGGCTTGCGACAGCAGGGTCAGCTTCTTGTCTTGGCGCATGCTGGCGAGGTCAGCCGGACGCGGATAAGCCATCACCTGGCATTCGCCCTTTTGCAGTTTCTGGTAGCGCACGGAAGGATCGGTGGTGATCGCGAAGATCAGCTTGTCGAGCAGGACATCGCCCTTTTTCCAGTATTCCTTGTTGCCGTCGAAACGGATCGAAGCATCTTTCTGGTAGCTCTTGAAGATGAACGGGCCGGTACCGATTGGCTTGGTGTTGAGCTCGCCGGCCTTGCCTTCTTTCAGCAGCTTATCGGCATATTCAGCCGACTGGATCGAGGCAAACGACATGGCCAAATCCTGGATAAAGGCGGCATCAACCTTTTTCAGCTTGAAGACAACGGTCGACTCATCCTTCTTTTCCACGGACGCGATATTGGTGTCCATTTCCATGTCGGAAACATACGGGAATTCGGTCGGCGCGGCCTTGTTGAACGGCAGATCCTTGTTGATGAAGCGCTCGAAAGTGAAGACCACGTCATCCGCGTTAAAGTCGCGCGTCGGCTTGAAGTATTCGGTAGTGTGGAATTTCACGCCCTTGCGCAGGTGGAATGTCCAGGTCAGGTTGTCGGCGCTGGCTTCCCATTTCTCGGCCAAACCGGGACGAACCTGGGTTGAGCCGCGTTCGAATTCAACCAGGCGGTTGAAGACAGTTTCAGCGGAAGCATCGAAGTCGGTGCCGGCGGTATAGCGAGCAGGATCAAAACCGGCGGGACTGCCTTCCGAGCAATAAATCAGTGTCTTACTGGCAGCAAGAGCGGGCACCGCCGAGATAGCACAAGCAATGGCCACTGCGAAGAAGCTTTTTTTTAATTGCATGCTTGATTCCCCAATTTTTGTATGTAGATGTACTGTCAATCGTTACCGGTGACAGGCTTGGGGTGGATGCTAGGCGGCTTGTAATGTTCTTGTTATCGGGTATATCCCTTATCGGGCATTAAAATACTTAATGCCGGTCAAGGAACAGAAGAGGCTTTTGTCGAGAGATACAGAAAAATCAGGATTTACGCGGCCCAATTGATCCAACCTTGCCAGGCGGTGAGCAGAATGACCAGGCCGAAAGCGATGCGGTACCAAGCAAAGGCAATGAAAGTATGGCTGGAAATGAATTTGAGCAATGCACGTACTGCAAAGAAGGCACTGACCATTGCGGCGAGAAAGCCGACGGCAAAAATACCGATATCCTGCATTTCCAAGATGTGGCGCACTTTCCACAAACTGTAGATAGATGCGGCAGAAAGCGTGGGAATCGCAAGAAAGAAAGAAAATTCCGTCGCTGCTTTGCGCGACAGGCCAAGAAACAGGCCGCCGATGATCGTGGCGCCGGAGCGTGAAGTGCCGGGAATCAGAGCAAAACACTGGCAGAAACCGACCTTGATGGCATCCAGCAAAGTAAGATCATCCACGGTTTCCACCGTGATGCGGTGCTGGCGCTTTTCTGCCCAGAGAATTACGAAGCCCCCGATGATAAAAGCGAGTGCAACCGGTACAGGCTTGAACAGCGCAGCCTTGATCATATTGTTGAAAAACAGCCCAACAAAGGCGGCCGGAATAAATGCGGCGATGATATTGATCAGCAGACTGCGTTCGCGCCCCGGGGCGACGGCACCCAGCAAGGTACCGCTTATCTTGCTACGATATTCCCAAACCACGGCCAGCATGGCGCCGAACTGAATGAAAATCTCGAAGACATCCCGTTTTTCCTTGTCGAGGAAATGAAGCAGTTCTCCACTCAAGATCAGATGGCCGGTACTGGAAATAGGCAGGAATTCGGTCAGGCCCTCCACAATACCCATGATGATTGATTTGAATAGCAGAACCATATCCATGAGGGTTGTCCGATAATGTGAGGATTCAAAGAGTGCCGAGTATAACTGGCATGCCAGGATGCGTCATGCGCGGGCGCCAGGACGAAACGATTCATGCGCTGCGGAACTTTGTATTCATGGACGACTCTTAACGAACGTATGCAACGGGATGTTCCCCTCGTCCGGTTGCTGCAAGATGCCAGAATTGATCCTGGTTCTGCTCTTCCCTGTTTACGGGTGCCATATTGGCGCCCGTTTTTTTATGGGGATGATCTGCGATGGTGGCGCAGCAAATTTTCAAGGGCAGAACGTAAATCAGGATCCTCAACCGATTGCGCTAATTCAGCAAATGCGCCCAATGCGGGTTCGGAAATATTTAAGCGTTTGGTTTGCTTGGAGTTTTCCCGTTGCAAGGCAACTTGCACCTTGGGGCGGATTGCGGTAGCGTGCCAGCCAGCTTTGTGTAAAGCCTCAATCAACGCGGGGGCAGCCATGCGTAGCCGGATGGCTGCGGCGCCGAAGGGCAAGGCAACCAAGAGTTCGGACCCGTGCCAGGCCACTCCCAGACACAGCGGCGCCAATTCCGGGGGCGCCGCTTGGCGAATGACATCCAGCACCTGATTGAGCGTGGCTACGCGCTGGACAATCCGCGAGAGTTGACTGTCGCGGCCGACGAAATTGGTCGGGAAGTTTGGGTTCGGCATAAAGCCAGGTTAGCCTGATAAGGAGAAACAAGACCTTGAATATTATTCTGGTTTCCAGTCGGCTGGCGAGTGCCATTACTTTTGGGCCGCGGCAGATGGCCGCGACACTAACGTTAGGTTTGCTGCTGGTGGGCGGAGGCGCTTTTTCGTTGGGCATGCTATTGGCGCCCAAATTGGCCGATGCGCCTCTCTTGCGCCTGTTGCCGGGAGCGGCAGCACGGCAGGCAGAAATCAACGGGCTGGCGGTTAAGTTGGGCGAATTGCAGGCCAAATTGTTGTATCTGGATGGTTTTGCCAAGCGGGTCGGCAACAAGACAGGGATCGAGGTTGCCCCGTTTTTGTCAGAACAAAGCGTCCCGCGTGGCGGTGCAGCCGTTCCTGGGCATTCTCTCACCTTGAGTTCTTTGTTGACACAAATTGCGACTGCCGAGCACCAGCTTGGCGCTTATCAGGATCAACTGACTTTGGCAGAAGCGATATTGATGACCCCGAATTCCGATAGTTTGCCGGTGCGGCATCCGGTCGCGGAGACGTTGGCGCAATCGTCGACCTATGGTGCAAGGATTGACCCGATCACCGGACAACAGTCGTTTCATGAAGGGATCGATTATGCCGCCGAAATTGGCACACCGGTGAAAGCTGCCGGCAATGGTACGGTCACCTTTGCGGCCTATCATCCCGAGTATGGTAATATGATCGACTTGGATCACGGCAATGGTTTGCTTAGTCGCTACGCGCACAACTCGAAACTGGAAGTGCATGTTGGTGATAAGGTGTCGGCCGGACAGGAAATTGCGTTATCGGGCAATAGTGGCCGTTCAACGGGTGCCCATCTGCATTTCGAGATCCGCTATAAGAATGTGCCGCAGAATCCCTTGCGCTTCCTGACGCCGGATATCGTGGCCAGCAAAGCCTTAGCAGCCGCGCCTTGAAGTATGGCTGCACGGAGAGATAATGGATGCATGAGCGGCGGATGGGGCAACCCAGTCCGCCGTTGTCGTTATCATTGAATAATTTGAAACTGGCCCGCACTTGATTGCTTCGGGCCCACTTTGATGGCAAAAACATGATCGCCAAACTGCTCAAGAAAGTTTTCGGAAGTCGCAACGACCGGCTGCTCAAACAGTACAGTGTCGTCGTCCGCCAGATCAACGCACTGGAAGCGGGAATCAGCCAGCTTTCGGATGAAGCGCTGCGCGCCAAAACGGAGGAATTCCGCAAACGCTATGCCGACGGACAGACGCTGGACGATCTGTTGCCGGAAGCTTTTGCGGTCTGCCGCGAAGGGGCCAAGCGTGCACTGGGCATGCGCCATTTCGACGTGCAGTTGATCGGCGGCCTGACCTTGCATCAAGGCAAGATTGCCGAAATGCGTACCGGTGAAGGCAAGACGCTGGTCGCCACCCTGCCCGCTTACCTGAACGCCCTGACCGGCAACGGCGTGCATGTGGTGACGGTCAACGATTACCTGGCCCAGCGCGACAGCGCTCAGATGGGACGCGTGTTCGAGTTCCTTGGTCTGACTTGTGGCGTGAACCTTGGCCAGATGGAGCATGAGGAAAAGCAGGCTGCGTATAACTGCGATATTACCTATGGCACCAACAACGAATTCGGTTTTGATTACCTGCGCGACAACATGGCCTTCCGTGCGGAAGAGAAAGTGCAGCACGGGCTGGCTTTTGCCATTGTCGATGAAGTGGACTCGATCCTGATCGATGAGGCGCGCACGCCGCTGATTATCTCCGGTCCGGCCGAGGACAACACAGAACTCTACATCCGCATGAACGCGGTGCCGCCGATGCTCACACGGCAAGAAACCGAAGAAAGCGAAGGCGATTACTGGGTCGATGAAAAGGCCAACTCGGTCATGCTGTCCGAAGCCGGCCACGAGCATGTCGAAGAAATTCTGATCCGGTTAGGAATGATCGCCGAAGGCGATAATCTCTACTCTGCTGGCAATATCAGCCTGGTGCATCATTTCAACGCCGCGCTGCGTGCCCACGCTCTGTTCCTGCGTGATCAGCATTACGTGGTTCTCGACGACGAAATTATTATTGTCGATGAATTCACCGGTCGCTTGATGTCTGGACGGCGTTGGTCAGAAGGCTTGCATCAAGCCGTTGAGGCCAAGGAAGGCGTGACCATTAACCAGGAAAGCCAGACCTACGCCACCATCACCTTGCAAAATTATTTCCGCATGTATGGCAAGCTCTCGGGCATGACCGGGACAGCGGATACCGAAGCGTATGAATTCCAGCAAATCTACGGGCTGGAAACCGTGATCATCCCGACCAACCAGCCGATGATCCGCGACGACCGTCAGGATCAGGTGTTCAAGACCGCCAAAGAAAAATACGCAGCCATCATTGCGGATATCCGTGATTGCCAGCAGCGCGGCCAGCCTTCACTGGTGGGGACGACTTCCATTGAGCAGTCCGAGTTGCTGTCCGAGATGCTGACTGCGGAAAAGCTGCCGCATAACGTGCTCAACGCCAAGCAACATGCACGCGAAGCCGAAATCGTGGTGCAGGCCGGTAGCCTCGGCATGATCACCATTGCCACTAACATGGCCGGTCGCGGTACCGACATCGTGTTGGGTGGTAACCCGGAACCTCAAGTACGGGCGATCCAGGCCGACGAAAGCCTGGATGAAGCCAGCAAGATCAGCCAGATTGCGGCCCATCGTCTAGCGTGGCAAAAGCTGCACGAACAGGTGGTCGCGGCCGGTGGACTGCACATCATCGGCACCGAGCGCCATGAATCGCGCCGGATCGACAACCAGCTGCGCGGCCGTTCCGGTCGCCAGGGCGACCCGGGCTCCAGCCGTTTCTACCTCTCGCTGGAAGACCCGCTGCTGCGCATTTTTGCTGGCGACCGAGTTGCGTTCGTCATGGAAAAACTCAAGTTGCCCGAAGGTGAACCGATTGAAGCGGGCATGGTTAGCCGTGCGATTGAATCGGCCCAGCGCAAGGTCGAAGGTCGCAATTTCGATATTCGCAAGCAATTGCTCGAATACGACGATGTCTCCAACGAACAGCGCAAGGCCATTTACGCCCAACGCAATGAGATTCTGGAATCGGAAGATGTCTCCGATACGATCGCTGCGATGCGTGACAGCCTGGTTGCCGACCTGTTTGAACAACATATCCCGCCGGAAGCAATGGAAGAGCAATGGGATGTGCTTGGTTTGGAAAAAGCGCTGGCCGAATTGGGCATTGCTGCACCCGTGAGTGAATGGCTACAGAGCGAACCCACGCTGGGTGATACTGCAATGAAAGCGCGTATCCAAGCACTTGCTACGGAAACCTATGACAGCAAGCTGGAAATGGCCGGCGCAGAGTCCTTCCACCAGTTCGAGCGCGCCGTGCTGCTGCAACACGTCGATCAACACTGGCGCGAACACTTGTCGATGCTTGATCATCTGCGCCAAGGTATCCATCTGCGCGGCTATGCCCAGAAAAATCCGAAGCAGGAATACAAACGCGAAGCATTCGAGCTGTTCGCCAGCCTGTTGGAACGCATCAAGCGCGATGTGGTGATGATTGTCATGAATGTGCAGGTACGTTCGCAAGAGGACGTCGATGCCGTTCAGCCGCGCGAATTGCCGGATGATATCCAGTACCGCCATGACGACTTGACCCCTGGCGCAGAAGACGAGGCAGGCGAAGCCGCACACAAGGCCCAGCAAGAACGTTTTGCGGGTGTGGGACGCAACGAAATCTGTCCCTGTGGCTCTGGCAAGAAATACAAACACTGTCACGGCCGGCTGGCCTGATATCAGGGGTGTTGACTGGCGCAATTCAACCCGCTAGTCTTCTGCCGACGGGCCGATAGCTCAGCTGGGAGAGCGCTGCGTTCGCAATGCAGAGGTCGTGAGTTCGATCCTCATTCGGTCCACAATAAAACTAAGGGGTTAGCGCGATGCGCTAGCCCCTTTTTCTTTGTTATTTGAATTTTTGCCACAAATTTGCCACACCTCGCCTTAGTTTCCACAATGTGGTTTGAGGCATGACATGGCGTTCGATATGGCAACGATTCGGAAACGAGGGGAATACCAGTGGGAAGCCCAGATTCGCAAACGGGGCTTCCCAGCGGAAAGCAAGACGTTCAACACCAAAACTGAAGCAGAAGCTTGGGTAACTGTTATCGAATCCGAAATGGTTCGAGGCGTGTTTGTCAGTCGGACGGAAGCAGAATCAACCACACTGTATGAAGCTTTTGAGCGGTATGCCAGTGAAGTGGCAAACGGCAAAAAAGGGGTAAAGGAAGATCTTTACCTCATTCGCGCATTCCAACGGCTTCCTCTGGCCAAGTGCTACTTGGCCAATATCCGCAGTACTGATCTGGCTAACTATCGAGACGAGCGTCTTGCATGTGGCTATGCGCCCGCGACTGTAAAACGAGAGCTCGCTTTGGTTTCGCACCTATTCAATATTGCCCGCAAAGAGTGAGGTGGCTGGATGAGATCGAAATGCTCATCCGTCATACGGATTCTCTAGAGCTACCAAATTTCCTGATCGTTGCTGTGGAAACTACCATGCGCCGGGAGAAATTCTGGGTTTACATCGTGCTGACGTTGATACCGGAATATGTGTTGCTCACTTGGCCGACATGGGGAATGGTAGTGAACGTGCCGTTGTTCACCAAAGCGCCTACAGCCTTGAATCGCATGCCCTTGCGGGCTGATAGCCGTGACCATGGGATCTCTGCAAAAACGTACTCCATGAATGCCGAATTTGAGGCGTCCTATGGCCATGTGCATTCGGCACTGCCACTAATCTGTAAAAATTGGCTATAAATATATGGTGGCTCTGTGCGTAGTTCTACGAACAAATGGATGTACTGCTGCGGTATCAATAATCAACAGGAGGACCACTGATGCGTACATTACTGGTTTGTTTTATTGCACTGATGCTACTAGCTGCCTGCGCTGCGCCGATACTGACTGAAAATGGCAGGCTACTCCCGCCTCCTGGGCAAGGTTATGTAATCGCAGCCGTCACCGTGGATTCACTGAACCATAACAGCTCCAATGCCGGTATCCATCTGGAAGGTGCGAACATCAACCTCTGGCCTCAAACAGACATCGACACGGACCTTATCCACGCTCCGGGGATTAAAAGTGATAGTGCGGGAAAGGTATATGTGATTGCCCTTCCTCCCGGAAACTATCGTGTGAGCCAGATTTATGGCAGTGCTCCTGGCGTAAATTTCGGGCTAACCTATAAATTCCCGCTTGATGAACGTTTTGAGCTGGAGGCCGGTCAGGTGGTATATCTGGGCGATTATCATATGTCGACCAACTTTGAACCCCACTTTAGCCGCTCAGATACTCGACACCGTGATTTTAATGATCTAACAGTAAGGTATGGAATAACAGATTTCTCTAATGTCACTGTGCGTTTGCCGCAGCCGCACACACGTCAATAGTTGCAGAAGAAACCAACTTGAACACGAAGGGTTGAGTGTATGTTTTTGCTATGGCTTTGGAAACCACAGATTTTGCGAGACGCATCGCGTGCGGGGATCTGCTCCGTGTATTTGGGGCGGGTTGTCATGATCCATCTCAGAGGTCTCATCAGCCAGCACGATGTCAGTTGCCAGAAAATACGCGTTAAATGCCTCGGTGTATTTTTTGAAGTTGGAGAGATTGCCAATAATGAATCCCATCGGAATGTTAATTTCGTGGGCAACCCCCGCCGCCAATTGCCCTATTGTCACCATCTTTTCTTGTTGCAATAGTTGTGCGGTTTTCAATTCATTGTAGGCGATGGATAGTTGACGGTTTTTTCTGTCGTTCGTCTCTTGCCATGGCGAGGGACTCCACCATGGAATTGAAGGCGATCAAAAAATCACCGAGGAAGTCAACTCGCTGGGTGAAATCGCCTGCCGCTACCTTTTGGGTTTGCCAGGTGAGGTGGCGCAGATCCGCATGCAAAGCCTTCAGCGATCCGGCCAAGGTTCCTCCCTGATGTAGGGTGGCCGACAGATCACCTTCAGCCATCACCTGGGCAAAGTGGGTGATGGCTGAAGGTGCATCGATTAACTGCTGAAGCTCCTCGCGATACTCCCCGTCGGGTGGTAACTCGGCGGGAATATGTCCTGTCGCGAGGTGTTTCAGCAAACTGGCCAATTTGGCCATGCAAATCCTAAGACGTTTCCACTGTCGCTTGGACGAGGCAGGTACGGTCGCCAGTGCACCAGCAATCGGTTTCTTTCACGTGAAATTTTTACCGGAGAAGGACTCGAGAAGGGCGGAGATAAACCCTTCGTCGTAGGTGCAGATCTCGTAAACCTAGCTCTGGCAAACCGGAGCAATCCAGATACTCGGAGACTGTTAGCGCCAAACGACCGTTTGCCAGATCTTCTTCTTCAACCCGCAGGATGCCAATGCCCATATCGTGTAAAACTTCCTGTAGCTTCTTCACAAAGGCGCCAAGGTCCTGAATCGGGCCTTTGGCATGCGGATACTTGCCATTCATCCCAAAATTCAAGAAAGGCTGACGTATTCCGCCGCCGACCGGAACAATTGACAGTGCAGATATGCAAACGGTATTTCTGTCCGTTGGTGCGGTATCGGCCCGGTATGCACGGAGTTGATCAAGAAAAGCATGATCTTCAGCCCGGCGCATGGCGAACGAACCATTATCAGTGCCACTGAAACGCATACTTCGTGTTATTGCCCGGTTTGTACGGGTCAAATAGCCTGCTGATTAAATGCGGATGGCATCAGACAGACTCTCCTTGCCGGTTGAACTGGGCGTAGTCAGGCTTTCTAGACAACTGCGGTGAACTTTTTTGTAGTGAACCCGTCTTGCAATAGTCCGCTGAGTTGTTACCCCTGCATTTCCCTTTCAAGGGGATGCGTTGTTCAAGGCTCGACGTGGAAAAGAAAGAGATGCCGTTTGTGTGGGCGGGTCTCTGGCCTTCCTAAAATAGATGCGCTATGACCGGGAGGGGGCTAAAAATTTTCTCGTTGGCGACTAAGATGGTATTTCCCCTGATCAATATTGGGTCTGAGCAGTGATTCACTTTTTCAAATGTTTTCTGGCTAACCCCGGTACGATTGGTGCCATTGCCCCATCGTCATCCGCACTTGCCAAAGCCATGACCCGACCGATTGATGGTGCCGCTGCCGTGTTCGAGATTGGCGCCGGAACCGGTGCTATTACCTGCCATATCCCGATGGGGAAGACGGGCGTTCCGCTGGTGTTATTCGAGCAGGATCATCATCTTGCTGTGCGGCTCAAGGACAGGTTTGGCGATGCCTTGGTGATTGAAGGCTTTTTCCACGACACGATCAATCATCTGGGCGACCTGCCCGATAATCTCATCATTCTTTCATCGATTCCCTTCAAATCCCTTTCCGGCAACCTGCATTTCAGTACCGTCGAAGCCATCTGCAATATCCTGCGCTCCTCGCCGAATCGGCGTTTGATCCAGTACACCTATTTCAATCATGTCCCTTTTGTTCCTCACCATTCCAATTTGCGCTGGCACCGCCTGACCAAAGTCTGGGCCAATTTGCCGCCAGCCACCGTGTGGGAGCTGCGTGTCGACACGAGCCACAGGCTGGACGGGTAAATCCGTTCACTTAACCACGGGCGTCATTCCGGCGAAGGCTGGAATCCAGTATCCATCAAGGTCTCTGGATCTTGGCTTTCGCTGTGAAGGTTATTTCCCGATGCGGCAATCTTCTTGCGCAGTGACGATTGATTGCCAGATCAATGGAACATTCCTCGCGTATCGGGTTCCAACTGCTACCTTGATCATTAGGTCTTTCGGCATGACGAAGCCGATTGAGTCGGTCTGCCTATACCCTGCCAAAGGGGCCTG
>JARLJJ010000375.1 GCA_031291275.1 Formivibrio sp. | reverse complement strand
CGGCTGGCCGATGGCCTGCACTACGCCTCGGGCTATCCCCGCCCGATCCCCGGCGTCGAACAACGCCGCAATCTCCACGGCATCAGCTTTGCCACGGCGCAAGTCAGCGGACTGTTCGCGGCCAACCGCATCGCCTGAAACCAGGATCATCTCAAAAAAGCGCCCCCCGTGTGTATGCACGGGGGGGGGGGAGTCAGGGTGAGCGTTGTGTAAAGGCTTACATATAGTGATATGACAGCTTTATTCCGAAGAACTGCGGCTTGATCGTGAACGTGCGCGATGAATTTGAGCAGAACGTGATCGAGCAGAAGGTGTTCTTGGTCAATGCACCGCGTTCATCAAACGCATTCTGGATGAACAATTCGACGCGGTACGGCCCCTTGGATGCGCCAGCCGAAAAATCTACGCTGGCAAATCCTGAAGTATCCCCCAAAAGCGCATCAAGCGAGGTGTTGAGGTTTTGCGTGGCCCCCGTCTGGTACAGCACTGCACCTTGCAGGAATGCCTTGTATTCCCCCACTTCGGTGTCGTAGCGGATTGACGTCGTGCCTTTGAACATAGGCTGCCGCGGCAGGCGGGTTCCCTTAGCCGCAGCAACTTGCGCGACAGGCGGATTTTGGTTTACGACGTAGGCGCCGGGCGTACATGTCGCCAACTGACCGATTGCCCCCGATGTAGAATCGAAAGCAAAATTGCAGAAATTTTCTGCAAGCCGTGCATCATTATAGGCGCCCGAAGTCGACAACGTGACTTTGCCGAGTTTGAGGTCGGCATCGTATTCGATACCCTTTACATGGGCCGTGCCCGCGTTGCCGGTGATGCCTGCGCCCTGCGCGCCAGCGACCACCACGCTGTATTGGATGTTATTCCAAGTTTCATAATACGCCGACGCGTTGAATCGGAATACGTTGTTCCAGGTTGTCTTTATACCCAATTCAAAGTTTGTCAGTTTTTCAGACTTGAAAGGGTTCACCGTGGCGAGGCCGTAATTTCGGATGCGCAGTGGGCGGTTGAATCCGCCTGGGCGGAATCCGGTCGAATAATTCAAATAGACCATTTTTGATGGATCAATCTGCCAATCTACCGCGACTTTGTGGGTTTCGCCTTGTTCCTTGTAACGACCGACTTCGTCGGACGCAGCAGGGTTCGTATTCAGGCAGGTCAGTCGAACGTTGGAGGGCAGCGGGGTCGGGCAACCCATGGTCCCGGTCGGGACATAGAGCGAACTGGAGGTACTGTGCGCCGAAGCCATCACGCCAGCCAGCCCGAGCGTTTCAAAATCGGTCCAGAAATAACGGATGCCACCGGTGACCTTGAGGTTGGGCGTGATCTTGTAATGGCCTTCGGCAAAGACTGCTTCGTCATGGTAATACTGGTTGTTTTCGTTGATGTAAAACCCATCGCCCTTTACTGCTGGGGATCCGACCACCATTGTCCCACCGGCTGATGTGGGGATGCCCCATCCGGCGGGGTTGCTCGACTGGCCGCCAGCTTGTGTATAACCTGCGATGTTGTCGAGGCCCGGAATAGCGTAATAGCTGTTATTTTCGTTGAATTGGCTTTGGAAGAAGCCACCGATCGTTGCGTCAAATGGCCAACTCGTCGGTGTTTTGACGCGCAGTTCCTGGGTGAACTTGCTCTGGCTGACCCAGGAATGGTAAGTCTGCGTAGGGTTGATCAGCGTGGTGCACTTTTGGGTTGCGCCCGAACCCGTGCAGCCGTTCTTGTCGAAGAACTGGAGGTAGTTTTCGTAGCCGGCGCCAAATCTGTCATAGGTAACCGTATAATAGGTGTAGTCGTTGTTTAGGTAGAGGCGGCGATGAAAATAACCCGTTGCAGAAGTCAAATCAAAGTCACCGATGTGACCGTGGATCGATAGTTCGGCTTGATACCACTTGTCATCTTGCCGTGTCGGGCTGTAATCGTGGACCTCTAGATCTCCGACGCGCGGATCATAGCCAAAATAGCCGTAGGCAGTTTGGCGTTGCGCAGTGATTTCGGGTATTATTTCCCAACCAGGAGCAGGTTCCCATAGAGCTTCAACACGGGTGCCGTATTCATAGATTGGATTATAGTTATTTTTTGCCATACCTGAGTTATTTAGTGTATATGTTGTTGATGATACGTTATCACCTAAGTTGAGTGTGGATGAAGATCCGTCATTAAATTTACCATTATTTGAAGTATTGTTTACGAATCCGCCATCTTTGCGGTAATAGCCCATTACGCGGATCGCAAAGTTGCTGCTAACGGGTATATTGATATAGGATTCAATCTGCCCGCCGGCGCCGTGGCCGCCATACTTGTTCCCTTGAACATCGATGCCGTATTCGAGCTTGCCGATCTTGGGCTTGGTGGTGACGAACCGGATTGTGCCTGCCAGTGAGCCCGCACCATAGAGCGTGCCCTGCGGCCCGGACAGCGCTTCGACGCGTTCGATGTCGTAGACGTGAATATCGGGTACGCCAGTCCCGGTGATGGGAATATCATCGAGGTAATAGCCGACCGAGGCGTAGTTGCCGCCAGCCGGAACGATGCCGCGGAAATAGGGCGTGATGCGGCCCGGCCCGAGCCCGGCAAACGAGACTGACGGCAGCAGCGCTGCCAGATCGGACAGGCCCTGGATCTGTCGCTCTTCAAGCTTTGCGCTGCTCAGAGCCTGCATCGAGTTCGGTACTTTTTGCACGCTCTGCTTTTCGTGCGTTGCCGTCACTACGATTTCGGTCAGCCCCGAACTGCTGTCGCCTGCCGGCGCGTTCGGTGCGGCGCTTTGTGCTGCGGCCATGACCGGCCAGGCCATACCGGCCAGGACTGTGGTTGTGCCCAGTATTTTCATCAGTCGCGACCGGCGATCCGATTGCTTTTGCATGGTTGTTTTCCCCCTGTTCAGAACGACCAAATATCCATCTTGATTTTGCTATCGTGCCGGCGCGCATCAGCACCTTCCTGTCGCAGTGCGGCATGAGCGAAGGCCGGTCGTGGCGGCGCTGGCATCATTGATGGCAAAAGTCCCCCAATGCCGGGATCAAACCACGTGCCCGGGCATTGGGCGCGCTAGCGCCACATCAGCAATTGCGTTTGGTTCCCCTTGAACTTTCGCCGAATTTCACAAATACATGACGACCGTCCAAGGTTGATAATGGTGCAACGCGGCGCTGAGTCAACACCCTTGTCTGCGCCTTGTTTGACAAGGATTGTGGCGCTTCAAATCGGGATTCGGGCGATCGGTGACGGGCGCG
>JARLJJ010000374.1 GCA_031291275.1 Formivibrio sp. | reverse complement strand
ATCGACGAGTTGCGCGACATGATCACCGCTGCACGGCAATCCCCCGACGAGTGGGATCAGTTTCTCGAGGATTTTGTCGATGACCCCGACGTCATCAAAGCCGTCAAAGCCCGGCCCGCAGGGTAACAACCGGACGGTTACCCTTGACGAACTACTCCCGTGGAATTGGTCGCCGCTGGTATCACAAGCGCAGGCTGCCTGAATGGCCACCGTCACCCACGCCTACTTGGCTAGCTATGTGGCCAACATCCTTGGTGAACATGCCGAGCTCATCGACGCCATCCTGAGCAATGACGATAACCTCTCTTACGGCTCCATCATCACCGTCAGCACCGGACCTGACGAATATCAAACCGCGATCACCAGCCAAGGCATCGAGGAGCTGCGAGATTTTATCGCTGACTTCCGACGATCACCCGAAGAATGGGACGACCTTCTTCATTCCATCATCGACGATCCAGACATCATCCAAGCCGTCAAGGACCACAAGCCGCGGTAGCAATCGGGCGGTTACGAAGTTTCCATCAACGAGGTCGCGAATGGCACCGAGGGCGGATTTTCCCGACAGGCGCGCAGTTCTCGTGACCGATCGATACCCAGCGTGGATCTGTGCGCCCCAGTCTGGGCGGAAGCCGTTGGTGACTTTGCGGAACACGACGGACGGCCGGATTTCGCGTTCCGAGATATTGTTGGTCGCCGGCACATCACGGTTGGTGAGGAAGACGAAGAACTTCCCGCGCCAGGCCTTGATTTGCTGGCAGGATCGTGTCCTACAGGCCCCAAAGGTCGTAAGGAAACGCAGCCACCAGTGGTGCGGAGTCATAAGCGCCCAGCGTCAGGCCGCCTATATCCAGCGCATGTTCCACCGACGATGCGAACGACACTCGGCGTCCGGTTCCTTCAAAATAATCTTCGTATTTGAGCAAAGCTTCATGTTCGGTCAGGCGGAGGTACCGCGCCGGAATTCCGAATGCTTCGGCTATGATGATGCCATGCAGCGAACTTGCCAGAATGTATTTACACTTCAGGATATCCGGGATTACCAAATTCCATGCTCTCAGCGGATTTATAATGGTGATATCCGGAAATCGTTGTTGAAATTTCTTGGTATTCAGATGCTTCAGATCGTGAAAATTGGGTACAAATCCCACCTCGAATTCTCCGGTAACCTGAAACCGGTCGCCCGTCAGCATTGGCACCAGCAGGCCGGGGTCCCCGTAGATTTCCGGGGCAGGAATGCCACGCTTCTGCAAAAATTGCCGCGTAACCGGCCCGCGGGTGGCGCGCACATCAAGCATTCGGTAGCGATGCCCTATATCCTGTACGGAACCATGAACACCGGTCCCCCAAATCGTTGCGCCTTCTCTGGCCATATGAAGAACTGATCCCACAGCAACCAATTGATGCGGTTGCTCGGTGCAATCGAAGAGCGTTGCACCTTTGCGGGCGAGCATCAATCCTACCGTAATTAGCGAAAGATCATCGCCAAAATTCACGGCATTGTAGCGAGCCTCTGGCCTGTAAAATGACAATCCTACGCTCGGGTACATAAGATTTGTCAAGGAATAGCGCTTGTTTTTTTCAAATGAACGATCAATTAATTTTCTATACCTATCAAGCAACATAAAAACCCCCCAAAAAGTTATGAATGCGCTGAAGTAATAATCTTATTATTCTGCTAAATTGGGTGTTAAGTGCAAAATTCGCAATAATAAAGAGCGTTGAGTAGCTCAATGACGAGACTAAAACCTTCGGAAAAGCGGTTTCTATTCCGCGAGAGCAAAGGGCGCTTGCAATTGCGCAGCCGGCTATGGTCAAGTAAACTGCGCCGAGCTTCCTAAACAGGCTCGACGGCGCCAGGCCTATGGCGCGAGTTGCCAAGGTGATCGTTAGGGGCGCGAAAATGAGTATTGTTCCTGCGGTGCTGGCCCATGCGATATAGGTAATACCAAACCTGGAAAATATAAAAATGCTTGCAATGATGAAGGCCAGCTTTGTTGCGCTTATGGCTAGATTTATCCCGGGGCGGCCCATTGCTGATAGCAGTGGAACGCATACGTAGGTCAACGACTGCAATGTCCCTGAAACGCAAAATGCCGCGAAAATCGGAGCGCTAGCGGCCCATTTGTGCCCAAACACAATTTCGATGATGGGGCCCGCGTTGAGGGCGAGCACAGCAAACATCGAGCCGGATATACTCGCAACTCTCTCTGCTGTGACCTCAAGAAAATCATAGACCTCTTTGCGGTCATGCTGAATCCTGCTGAAATGCGTCAAGGACGCATCTGCCATCGACGCTCCGAGAAGCTGAAACAGTATCAAGCCCAGGCGTGTTCCGACCGAATAAATCCCTACTGCGATGGGACCAAATATCCCGCCAACGAACCAGTCGACCGACTTGGTATGCGAATAATCAAGGATTCGAACGGATGTAATCTTTGTCCCAAATGACAAAAGACTCCGAAAATCATTCCCGCTCACAGATAGACCTGGACGAAAATCACCCATCATCCAGAGGGCGACGAAGGCAATGCCGCTATAGATGATTTGCTGCCATACGAGTGCCCAAACGCCAAAATTCTGCAGAGCACACCATATCGCCACAATACCTGATGCGGCGCTAGCTGCGATTGTACGAACTGCAAGGCTGCGATAATTGCCATTCCTCCGTAACATACTGGTCTGCACTGCGGATAGGCCGGTAAATATAAATGATAGGCACATTATCCTTAAGATAGGGGTCAGCAACGGCGTGGAGAAATAAGATGCAGAAAGTGGTGCTATTGTATAAAACAATGCCGCTGCCATGAGGGACATAAGGATATTTGAATAGAAAGCCGTATTTAACAAGCGGTCGGTTATCTCTCGCCGTTGAACGAGCGCATCTCCAAACCCTTGATCAACGAAAATCTCGGCAATTCCGATAAAAATCGTGGATACCGCAACAATGCCAAAATCACGCGGTTCCAGAACCCGCGCAAGGATAAAAAAAGTCGATAAGGATATAACTCTAGACGACCAGTGCTGTATAAATGACCACAAATATGACGACGAAACTTTATAGTCATCTTTTTTTGCGGACAAGTCATTCACCAATAATCGCCTTTTTAATTGAATTTTCAATAGTCAATTGTGATTTATTTGTGTGGGTTTTTGACTTTGCGCTCTCGCTCAGGCGTGTTGCCAAGTCGGGATTTCTCAGAATCTGGGCTACAGCGTCAGCAAATTTTTCCGCTCCATTGCGTATTAGCGCATTCTCGCCGTCTTCGATATCAACGCCTTCGGCTCCTATGCTGGTCGTGACAAGGGGCGCGCCGTACTGAAGTGCCTGGAGCGTCTTGATTTTCACCCCGCCACCCGACAGGAGCGGCGCAACGACGACGTCGCAGTCCCCAATAAATGCTCCGAGATCATCGACATACCCATGATAGGAGGTGTTGCCAGGCAGGCGCGAGGTGACGTTTGATGGCAATCCTGCGCCCGCAATATGAAATTGCACCGTCGGGATTCGTGCTTCGACAAGCGGAAGAACGTGCTCCAAAAACCAAACGACGGCTTCCACATTGGGCAAATGGCTGAACGAGCCGAAAAATCCGATGCGTTGGCCTGGAGTGCTTGGCCTTCGAACGGCCTGAACCTCTCCAATCGGCGCGGTGATCGTGACAGCCTTTACCGTGGGGGAGAACAGGGACAAGCCGAACTTGTCCTGTTCCGATAGGCACATGACAATATCGAATTTTGGGTAGTGCCGTCGCTCATATCTTACCCATGAAAGCCACTCGGCAAATGCGAGGGCCTTTTTGATTGTGGCCGATTCGCTCGAAAAACGGCGCCAGAATGATACTGAAAAAGCATCGGATACGTCCATGACGGTTCTGACGTTACGAATGTCGTTGATATATTGGGCCATCTGAGGGAATTGGCATATAACTATGTCAATTTTTTCACGACGAATTATTTCGGTGATGTGGTTTGAGAATTTCGCATTCCGGTGCAGTGACGCGATTTGTGGAATTCCGGTCAGCCGCTTCAAATGGGATAAAATGATCCGTGTCTTTGTCAGCGAAAGTGGAATCGGAATGACTTTATGGCTCCATGGACGCATATCGGCCAGAGCCGAATTCGCCAAATCGCCCTCGTTGGGGTTATAAAATGTTAAAATAAACAAAGCGCATTCGTCGGATATTGTCTTTAAAATACCTCGCGCAGCAACCTCACCGCCAGACCGAGGCTGTTGGGAATACGGAAATGGAGTTAAGGCTAGAACTCTTAATTTTCCCACGTCATGCTCTTTTCTGAAAGTCGCCTTACAGCTCTAACGCGGCCATCGGCCCGATTATCGGTGCTGAGCGCCGTGCAGCGAGGCATTGGCGATGCCGCATAACACCCCTGCGGGTCAGATTTGCGACCGGCAGGGGATGTTATGCTTGGGAATCTGCCAATCACGGTGTCTTGGACAACAGGTCGCCAAGCACTTTAAGGTACGCGTCGCCATATTTTGCAGTCGGTTCAAGGATCGAGCCCTCGCCGAATTCGTTCCAGCAGCAGATCACACCCATCCGCGAAAACGGATCGGTGCCGCCTTTGAGGTTGGTGATGGCTGCGGTTACGTGAACGCGGAATTCGTCCGGTGTCGGCATGGCGCCGTCTTCCTGCGAACCACCCCACGGCGTGCGGTCCCAGCCGGCCGAGATGGGCAGGATTGCCGGCAGTGTCGCATCGCGCTTGTAGCGATACCAATATTGACGATACACGGCGTCGCGCCGCTTGAAGCCCATACCGGCCATTGGATACCCGACCGTTCCCATGTTATAGTCGGACAAGGCGACATAGCCTTGCGCCGCCGCCTTGCCTGCAATGAACCCCGGTTGCGGCCCGTGGCCGCCGACAAACGCGATGCCGGGCAATCCATAGTGATGGGCGATGTTCTGCGCCCTGGCAAGCAACTGAGGTGCGGTCGCGCCAAACGTTTCAGCCTGCTTTTCGAGATTGTCCGGCGAATAGACAAACAGGACTGGAAGGTTATTGACCCGCAGAAAACGGGGGTCTGTCATATAATCGGAAACCCAGGTAGTGACTGTGGCGTCCCAGTCCTGCATTGCGTGGGGTTGCCTGTCATGGTTTGCCCACAGCAAGGTAAACTTCGGGTCGTTGGCTTTCGCCACCTTCATATAGGCCAAAGTTGCCTGCGGTGTGCGATCTGTTCCGTCGTTGGTGCTGTAGCTGTCGAATGCGACAAAGGAGATTTTCCCCTCGTTCATCTCGTCGAGCTGCTTGCGCATGACCGCCGGGTCACCGTCGTTGTATTCACCGATCAACGGAATTCGGTCGAGGTATTTTGAAATCGGCGCCCACGGATCGGCAAACTGTGCCCCGGTCAGATTGGGTGCCCATCCTGGAAAGTAATAGACCCCGATCTGTACCGATGACTGCGGTGCGGGTGGAGCAGACATGGCCGGGGCGGTGCATGAAACCAAAGTCCCTGCGGCCAGGCCTGACAGGACCAATCTCGAACGCAGCTTCATGGACATAATCCCCTTGTGCCGTGGTGCGGCGGAGTCTCCGTCCGTGCACACTGCCAGAAACTTTTCATCGGTTTTATACAATACGGCGCCCAACATGAACAGCGCCTGCGCGCAGTGGCATATTCGCCGCGACTTTCCCCGATACCCGCCGAACGGCGCGCATCAACGGGGCGGTGCGCCCTGCAAATGGCGGACTGTTGGCCAGGCCCAGAATGACGCCGAATGTTGCGTTTAGATGTTGAGTGGTTCCCTGCGACGA
Organism: Formivibrio sp.; assembly: GCA_031291275.1. Lineage (GTDB taxonomy): Bacteria > Pseudomonadota > Gammaproteobacteria > Burkholderiales > Chitinibacteraceae > Formivibrio. Next base: position 5,995 of record JARLJJ010000374.1, on the reverse strand, counting down.
GATGACCAGCGACAAAGCGCTCGCCTGATAGGCCAGGAAATGCCTGTGCCCATCTTTGATCATCCTCTGGGTATAACTCCACAGCGCGACCAGGAATACGATAAAAAAGCAAAAGCCGATCAGGCCTTCGTCATGCAGGATCGCAACGAACATCTGCCAGATCCACAGGTCTCTGTCGCTGGTGCTGCCGAGCAAGCTGAGCAGGTTGAAGTTTGTCAGGCCGAAATCGAGCGGGCCGTTGCCGATGATCGGATGCCTGGTCACGTGCTCCCACGCAACCGAAAGTACCAACGAACGGCTGTCGACCGAGTACGTGCGATTAAGGTAAGAATCGTAGGCCGTGGCCAGCCTGTCGAAGAAAAAGCCGATCAACACTGCCAACGAGATGATCCCGCCCGCCATCGCCGCCCGCACGCTCGCCCGGCGGACCAGCCCGGATCGCATCAGGTAGTAAGCCAGGCAAATCGCATAAGCGAGATAGGGGAATCGCGATGTCGTCAAAAGCAGCGCCAAAAGCGCCAGGCCATGCAGCAGGAAATGTTGGAAACAGGGCCGGAAATAGGCGAAGTGCATAATCATCATCGCCGCGACCACCGCGCCAAAGATATTGGGTTCCAGCATCAGGAAGCTGAGGCGACCGTCACCGACAAATGTATCATTAAACGCCCCGGTCATCAGCCAGATTGCATAGAAGATCAGGCCGCCAACCGACACGACCCACAGCCATGTCTCGATCATCCGTGCCATGCCTCTCGGGCCGTACGACCGGCAACTGAACAGCAGGAAATAGAAAACCGGGACGATGCTGACTATCAGGCCGCTCATATGCTTGGCCGGCGACCATGACAGAAGGGTTGACAGGACCACTGACCCGCCCCAGCACAAATAGGCCTTCGTAGCCGTATTCAACTGCGGAAATCCGCCAAACATGGCCAGAAACAGGATATAGACCAGCATTGGGCCGAGCACGATCCGTTCCGAATTGACCTTGATCGGACCCAATTCCAAAAACAGACCGTCTATTGCCACGGCTATCAGCGCAAGAACCTGGAATATCCCGGTGGCTTTGGCGTATTTTGCCGCGCCCGCTCGCGGATTTCCGCGCATCGCCATCGATCCAGACGCGTTCATTCCCATTCCCCAAGGTCTCGAGTGCCGGCCATGTGGCCGGCTCCACTACCAAACCGGTGTGACAGATGCGCAGTTCGGCAGAGTCTAACGATGGTCCATCGGCGTTCAAGGTGCCTTGCGTCAGTCAGCCTGTCGGATGCGTTCATCGCGCAAGCAGCGGTCGCCACCAGTCCTCACGATTGAGATACCACGCCAGCGTCTGGGCAAAGCCGTCCTTGAAGTCGCGTTGCGGGGCATAGCCAAGCTCGCTGCGTGCGCGGGTTTCGTCGATCGCATAGCGCCGGTCATGCCCTTTGCGATCGGTAACGAACGTCTTGAGTTCGCCGCTGCTGCGCCCCCGCGCCGCGGGCGCATCGGGGAACCGGGCGGCAAGCTGCGGATCAGCGGCAAAGGCCGTATCGATAGCGCGGCAGATCTCTTCGATCACTGTCAGGTTGGGCAATTCCTGTCCGCCGCCGATGTTGTAGGTTTCACCGACGCGCCCTTTGAGCAGGACCGCCTCGATCCCGCGGCAATGGTCTTCGACATGCAGCCAATCGCGCACGTTCTGCCCGTCGCCATAGATAGGCAGAGGTCGGCCATGCAGCGCGTTGAGCGTGAACAGCGGGATCAGCTTTTCCGGAAACTGGAAAGGACCGTAGTTGTTCGAACAGTTGCTTGTCGTCACCTCAAGGCCATAAGTATGGTGATAGGCGCGCACCAAGTGGTCACTGGCGGCCTTTGATGCCGAATAGGGCGAATTGGGCGCATAAGCCGTGGTTTCGGAAAACGCCGGATCATTCGGCCCCAGTGAGCCAAACACTTCGTCGGTCGAAACATGGTGGAACCGATGTGGCCGCCCGCTGCCGGAATCGAGCCAGACCTGACGTGCCGCCTTGAGCAGGCTGTGCGTGCCGATCACATTGGTATGCACAAAGGCGTCGGGGCCGGTGATCGACCGGTCGACGTGGCTTTCCGCCGCGAAATGAACAATGGTATCTATCTGGTGATCGACGAGCAGGCGGGTGACAAGATCGGTATCGCAGATATCGTCGACGACCAGCGCGACATCGTCAAGCCCGTCAAGATTGTGGCGATTGCCGGCATACGTCAGCAGATCGAGTACGATCACCCGATCCTCGGGCGCATTGCGAGCCCAGTAATGCACGAAATTTGCACCGATAAAGCCGGCAGCACCGGTCACAAGCAGGTTAGCCATGGTTCTTGATCCAACCGATCATGGTCCGCAGGTTGACGCGCCAATGCGGCGTCGGCCCACCCAGGATGGAAAATGTTGAAGTCTTGTCAAGCACCGAGAAATGCGGCCGACGTGCCGGTGTCGGGTAATCGGAAGTGCCGATTGGAACCACCGGAACGGCCTTGTCCAGCAGCCCTGCCAAAAGCGCTTCCTCCTGGATCGCAACGGCAAAATCGTACCAACTGCACACGCCGGCATCGGTGTAGTGATGCAAGCCCCGCCCATCCTTGCCGGCCATCGTCCACAGCGCCGAGGCCAGTCCCGGGGCGTAAGTCGGCGTGCCGATCTGGTCGGCAACCACCCGCACTTCGGGGCGCTCGGCCATCACCCGCAGCATCGTCCGCACAAAGTTGCCGCCTGTCGGTGCGTAGACCCAGGCCGTGCGCACGATCAGGGCATCGGCACCAGCAGCCTTTTCGCCGGCCAGCTTGGTGCGGCCATAGGCGCTCAGCGGATTGGGCGCATCATCGAAGCGATAGGGCACGCCTGCCAGTCCGTCGAAGACGAAATCGGTCGAAACATGCACCAGCCGCGCGCCCGCTGCACAAGCGGCGTCCGCCAGATAGCCCACCGCCGTGGCGTTTACGGCCAAAGCCTGCGCCTCTTCGCTTTCTGCTTTGTCGACCGCAGTATAAGCTGCAGCGTTGAAAACGATGTCGGGCGCGATTTCGGCCACCGCAGCAGCAATCGCCGCGCAATCGGTAATGTCGAGCGTGTCGAGATCATGGCTGACGATCTCCGCTGTGGACGGAGCAGTTGCCACGAGCGCGCGGCCAAGCTGACCCTTGCCGCCAACGATCAGCGCTTTCATGCGAACGGCTCCACTGCGCTCAGCGGTATGCCCACCTGATCCTTGGCTGACAGCGCGGGTTCGATTCCTTCCAGCGGCCATTCGACGCCCAGCGCAGGATCGTTCCACGCCAGCGCGTGTTCTGTTGCCGGCTCATAGTATGCGGTGCATTTGTACATAAAGTCGGTGTTGTCTTCCAGGCTGACAAAACCATGGGCAAAGCCAGGCGGTACCCAGAACAGGCGCTTGTTGGCCGCCGACAATTCAACCCCGGCCCACTTGCCATAAGTCGGCGACCCGGCGCGCAAATCGACCGCGACATCCCACACCCGGCCGGCGGTCACCCGCACCAGCTTGCCCTGGGGGTTGGGCTGCTGATAATGCAGCCCGCGCAGCACACCGCGCGCAGAGCGGCTGTGATTGTCCTGAACGAAATCGATATCGATTCCGATCTCGGCAAAAGCCCGCCGCTTCCAGCTTTCCAGAAAAAATCCGCGATCATCGCCAAACACGCGAGGCTCGACAATCAACAGCCCGGCAATTCCGGTTTCAATCACTTTCACGCGTCTGTCTCCGCCGTTCAGCGCTGGCTGGCCATGTCGAGCAGCTTCAGCAAGTAGGCACCATAGCCGCTTTTTACCAAAGGTGCTGCAATGCGTTCAAGCTGAGCATCATCGATGAAACCCTGCCGCCAGGCGATTTCTTCGGGACAGGCGACTTTCAATCCCTGACGATCCTCGATGATTCGCACATAGTTAGCGGCGTCGAGCAACGAACCGTGCGTCCCGGTGTCGAGCCAGGCATAGCCGCGACCCATGATTTCAACAGCCAGTTCGCCACGTTCCAGGTAAACGCGGTTAAGATCGGTGATCTCAAGCTCGCCTCTTGGACTGGGAGCAAGGTCTGCGGCGAAATCGACCGCCTGGCCGTCATAGAAATAAAGACCGGTGACGGCATAGCTCGACCGGGGGCGCTCCGGCTTTTCCTCGATCGTTTCCGCCCGTCCGTCAGCATCGAACGAGACCACGCCATAGGCGGTCGGATCGCTGACGTAATAGCCAAACACCGTGGCGCCGCTGTTGCGGGCATTCGCCGCGCCCAGCAGTTCGGGCAAGCCGTGGCCATAGAAAATGTTGTCGCCAAGGATCAGTGCGGACGGATTCGAGCCAACGAAATCGGCTCCGATGTGATAGGCCTGCGCCAGCCCGCCCGGATCGGGCTGAATTGCGTAGGTCAATTCGACGCCAAAGGAAGACCCGTCGCCCAGCACGGCGCGGAATGCCGCCTGATCGTGCGGCGTAGTGATGATCATGATTTCACGAATTCCCGCCAGCATCAGCACCGACAGCGGGTAATAGATCATCGGCTTGTCATACACCGGCATCAATTGCTTCGAGACGCCGCGGGTCAACGGATAGAGCCGGGTGCCGGAGCCGCCAGCCAGGATGATACCCTTTCTCATGTCTGCAACCTCGAAACTAGCTGAACGACTTGATCGAACACATTGGCCAATCGGCCCACTTGTTCGCAATGAGCGGCCACACCATCACAATGTGGTCACGCGGCAATGTGATTCTGACGACCCACTTCGGCAAGCTGCAAGTAGCCCCAGCCTATCCCCAGTCAGGCAATCGCAGTCAACCGTTTTTTGTTGCACTTGCTCAATCGCCGGCTGCGCCGCGTTGGAGTTTTGCGCTTTGGTGCTTGTCGCTCCGCAGCTTCGGCCCGTCGCGACTGGCGGCTCGATTCCGGCATTTATCCGCTCTCGGCGGGGGGGGGGCAAATGCCGGAATTCGCTGGATCGCTTCGGATCTGTAATTGAATTTTATTTCAACATGTTAATGGGTTAATTTGTGGATTTGGGTGGCGGGATGTGAATGTCAAGAACGGAAAATCCACTAGAATCAAAAGTTTCTAAGTGTTTGGTCCCGGAATTTGATGGTGCGGGTTTGAAGTGAACCGCTGGGGCTCATTTGTCCAGCATTTGCAGATGAACTCATACGGCGTGAGGCCGCGCAGGGTCTTCAGACGGCGTCCGTAATTGTAGGCGTTTATGAAGTCCCCGAGGTGTGCAGTCAGCTGAGCATGGCTGTCGTAATGATAGCGTTTGACTGTCGCATCCTTGATGGTTCGGTTCATCCGCTCGACCTGGCCATTGGTCCAGGGATGCTTGATCTTGGTGAGTCTGTGCTCAATGCGGTGTTTTGTGTTCATCGCAGACCCGATCTAAAGATATGGTGGAACGCGTATTTGTGGTGCGCCATGTTGGTGAACTGGATGCCGTATCGGTCAGCACCGTGTGGATGGCATAGGGGGCTGCTGCAATCAGGTTCCGCAGGAACTGGGCAGCGATCATCTTGCCAGCCTCTCGGTGCACTTCGACAAAGGCGAACTTGCTGGTCCGGTCGATTGCGACGAACAACCTTAGCTTTCCCTCGGTCGTCTGTACCTCGGCGATGTCGATGTGGAAGTAGCCGATCGGGTAGGTCTTGAACTTCCGCTTCGGTTCCTTGTCCCCCGTTACCTCGGGCAAGCGGCTGATCCCGTGGCGTTGCAGGCAGCGATGCAGGGATGAGCGAGACAGGTGCGGGATCGTCGCCTGCAGGGCGTAGAGGCAATCATCCAAAGGTAGCAACGTGTGCTTGCGGAAGGCGACGACGATCGCTTCATCCTCAATGCTCAGCACTGTCGAATGGGCATCCTTGGGGCCAGTCGGCAGGTCCTTGACCGCCGTGCGATGCTTCCACTTGGCCACGGTCTTCTGGTTGATGCCATGGCGCTTGGCCAGAACCCTCAGGCTCTCTTGACTATGTTGTATCGCTCGACGGACTGCCTCT
>JARLJJ010000373.1 GCA_031291275.1 Formivibrio sp. | reverse complement strand
TTTACCGTTCCCGTAACGTAACTGAGGTCTGGCTCGTGATACTCGTTCAGTGGAGTCGGAACACAGATAATCACGACATCCATTTCGGCAATCTGCGAATAGTCCGCGGTCGCCGAGAAGCCGTTCTCACGTGCCGACTCAATTTCAGAGGTTGGAATCCGGACAATATAGGATCTACTCCGATTCAGTGTGTCGACCTTGCGAGGATCTACGTCGAACCCCGTAACTACGAAACGCTCTTCGCTGAATAGCAGTGCGAGCGGTAACCCAACGTACCCCATACCAACAATACCGATACGAGCGATACGTCCTTCAATTCGTCGTTTGATCTCAATCGTTCTATCCAAACATGTCACAGTCACAGATCTCTCCTGATTTAAGTCCTAGCCCGGATAATTCGTGAAGGCTTAGTTGGCAAAAGCCTTTTGTGCTACAAACATGTTGACAAGAAAGTGTTTATGGCACATTGAGAGGCTTTCGTTTGAACGATTCTACAGCGACAGAACGTTTGTTGTTTCCAGAGATTCTCGCCAAGCTGGCGATGTTGGAATTCGACCAGCGCCAGGACAGCTCCGATGGTGGTTCCGTGCTGTTGAAAGCGGCCGAACGTCCCTACGGATTGATCGCCAGCATGTCTGGCTGTTTAAGTGATCCTCTGCAGGCGGGCAAAGTGGACCATTCGTTGCCTGAATTCGCGACGCATTCCTCATCGGCACGCAATGTTTTTGCGCGATCGAACGAGCGCGATCCACAGAGTCATTCTTCTTTCTGTCTGACTGTTCGTCTACCGGCCGGCTTAATCATTCGATTGGCCTGCTGCTTTCTCCCGCTCCTGACCGGTTGCGGAAATACTGTATCCAGTGAGCACAATGCTGGTAGGTTAACCATCGGAGCGACTGTTGTGACATTTGGGAACGTACCGTTGCATACAATTGCTGCGCAGACTGTGACGTTGACATCCACGGGGACTGGGCCAGTGACAGTAAGCTCGGCAACAGTGGCGGGGACCGGATTCACGCTGGAGGGGACCACGTTCTCATCGACTTTGACTCCGGGACAAACGGCGACATTGGGTGTACAGTTCAATCCATCTGTGCTGGGTGCGGCGACAGGTGAATTGACGATTACGAGCAACTCGTTGAGCAACGAAACGTCGATCGTTTCCCTGACAGGCACAGGCGTTTCAGTTTCGTATTCCGTCGATCTGAGTTGGGATGCACCGGTGGATTCTCCTGATCCGGTTGCAGGCTATAACATCTACAGATTGCCGAGCGGCAGCTCTACATTTCAGCTTCTGAACTCATCGGTTGAGACCCAGACTGCATACGTGGATAGCAAAGTCCAGAATGGGCTGTCCTACGATTACATCGTAACAAGTGTCGACTATTTCGGAGTTGAAAGCGTCCCAGCTGGCCCAATCACGCTAACAATTCCATGAGATCGTGAGTCCTTGTGACTACGCCAACGCCCAGATCTCCGACGACATCCTGTTCTAAAACAGGATTCGTGGCTTCAGTTCAATTGATGTGTTGATTTTTCTTTTTTGGTCGCGGTAGGGACGATCATCGCTGATCGCCCCTACCGCGACCAGTATATGGCGAGTTTAAGGCGAAGATATTCGCGTGTGGCGTTAAAAGAAAAACCCGGGCGGAGGCTGACTGCCGCTGAGTTTATGTGCGTCTGGATGCATGAGATTTCCATGGTACGACATGACCGCCATGGTACGACAAAACAGGGCATTTGGCGGTATAGCGCGGACAATACGATGTGGTAAGAACCGGATTCTATCTAGTGTCCTGAGTCTAAAGTTCGCGTACAAAATCGAGCAACGGAATCGAGGATCTGGTCTGCGGTTTTGTGCCAGACGAATGGTTTTGGATTTTTGTTGTGCTGCTTTATGTAGTTCCGGATGGCGGTCTCCAGTTCTTTGGTTGAACGGTGTACACCCCGGCGAAGTTGCTTGTCTGTCAGTTGCGCAAACCAGCGTTCAACGAGATTGAGCCAACTAGCTGAGGTCGGCGTGAAGTGCAGATGGAAGCGTGGCCTCTTGACCAGCCAATCGCGAATCAGTTGCGTTTTGTGCGTTCCATAATTGTCCAGAATCAAGTGCACATCCAGCTCTAGCGGGACGTTTCGCTCGATGGTATCGAGGAAGTTACGAAACTCTTGGGAGCGATGACGGCGTTGCGTCTGTCCGATCAGTTCCCCGGACTTGGTATCGAGGGCGGCAAAGAGGCTGGTCGTACCGTGACGCGCATAGTCATGCGTACGGCGTTCGATCTGCCCTGGACGCATGGGCAGCAAGGGAGCGGTTCTATCCAACGCCTGAATTTGCGACTTCTCGTCTACGCATAACACCAGGGCGCGGTCGGGAGGATCGAGATACAGGCCAACGATGTCGCGCACCTTCTCGATGAACAGCGGATCGCGAGAAAGCTTGAAGGTCTCAGAGCGATGGGGTGCTAGAGAAAAGGCTCGCCAGATGCGGCTGACGCTGGACTGGCTCAGCCCGCAGGCCTTGGCCATATCACGGGTCGACCAGTGCGTGGCGGCCTCCGACTGGCTCTCCAGCGTGCGCGCCAAAACCAACTCCACTTGCTTGTCGCTCAACTTGCGCGATGTGCCCGGGCGCGGTTCGTCCAACAAACCGTCGTTGCCTAAAATCGCAAAACGCTTCCTCCACTTACCCACCGTATGCGGGCTGGTTGAAAGCTTCAGCGCAATCGACTTGTTACTGCCGCCCTGTGCGGCGAGCAAAACAATCCTTGACCGCAGCGCCAGAGCCTGCGCAGTCTTGGGACGCCGGCCCCAGGTCTCAAGTTCCAACCGCTGTTCGGCAGTGATCGTGACAACCGCTACTGGACGACCTGTACGCATCGATACCCTCTACTGTATTCGATGCTGAAAACCGTCCATTTATGATAATTATTTCAGACTCAGGACACTAGTGTAGTCCGCCATAAATAGAGTCTGTTATATATCGAAGGTCATCTCATAAATGGTGGGACCTCGATATGCGTGTGGCGGCGGCGATTGCATTATCCGATGAGACTCGGCTTCGGCTGGAAAAAATTGGCGCGCGGGCGCACGACGCCTGTTCGGGTCGTGCAGCGTAGTCGGATTGTTCTTCTGGCCGGGAATGGTCTACAGAACGAGCAGATTGCAGAGCGGATGGAGGTTGCGCCTCGGATGGTGGCTTTGTGGCGCAACCGTTTCCTGAGACTGGGCGTCGATGGGCTGTTGCGGGACGCCAGCCGACCGGGACGGACTC
>JARLJJ010000372.1 GCA_031291275.1 Formivibrio sp. | reverse complement strand
TCGGCGCGCCTGAACAGGCCCGCCAGACTCTCATGCAATTTATCCAGTTCATGCTCCCATGCTTTGGCGATCTCTCTCATAGGCTCTATACAAAGTAGTAGTACTAACTTAGTATAGGAAAAAATAACTACGGCTGTAGTGCTAAGGGCGAGCGCGCAATCCAGTAATAGGATGGTCCGCCCTTCCCACAGGGGCATAATCGACGCTGACGCCGATCCTCACCACCGGAGGTGTGTCATGAGTCAACGTAGCACGACTTCAATCGCCCGCATGGGCATAGACATCGGGAAATCCGTTTTCCATGTCGTCGGTCTCGATGATAACGGCGAGCCCGTGTTCAAAGGCCGCTTCAACCGCGAACGGTTACTTGAATTCCTTGCCCGCGCCTCTCCGACGATCATTGGTATGGAGGCTTGCCCCGGCAGTAACTGGTTGGCGCGCAAGGCTGTTGGCCTGGGGCATCAGGTTCGTATCGTGCCTGCGCAATTCGTCAAACCGTTCGTCAAGTCCAACAAGACTGATATCGTCGACGCAGAAGCGATCGCAGAAGCAATTTCACGCCCCACCATGCGCTTTACGCAGCCAAAGACCGAAGCCCAGTTAGATCTGCAGGCGCTGCATCGTGTCCGGCAGCGACTGGTGTCCAGCAAGACTGCCGTCATCAATCAGTCTCGTGCTTTCCTGCTTGAATATGGCCTGACTATCGGCGCGGGAGCTGCGTACTTCGTGCGCGATATCCCGAACATCCTGTCTGACGAGACCAACGCATTGACGACTGCCATGCGTGAACTTTTGCAGGAGTTATGGCAAGAGTATCGGTCAATCGAGGCGCGCCTGTTGCAACTGCGACGCCAGATCGAAGCTATCGCCGGAGCAGACGATGTTGCAACGTGGCTAACATCCATACCAGGAATCGCTCACCTGACAGCAACCGCCATTACAGCTTTCTCCGGCAGCGGTACCCAGTTCAAGTCGGGGCGTAATTTTGCTGCGTGGCTCGGTCTTGTTCCCCGGGAGTTTTCTACCGGAGGCAAGCAGCACCTGCTCGGCATCACCAAGCGGGGCAACCCCTACCTTCGTAAGCTATTGATCCATGGTGCGCGCGCATGTGTGCTGCATCTCGATCGGACCAAAGATCATCTTGGGGTTTGGATTTCCGACATGGAGGCGAAGGGCATACACAGGAACAAGGTCATAGTCGCGCTTGCCAATAAGCTTGCACGTATCGCGTGGACCATTCTCACGCGACAAGGAACGTTCTACCTGCGCCAGCCACGTATCTTGTAGGTAGCCGCACTCTCTTCAAAGTTTGCAGACGAGTAATTGATGACGAAACAGTGCAACGGCGCTCGGTAAGCCCGGTCCAAAAAAGCGGCCTTCGTGGCCGGTCCAGTTATTGGGAACCGAGCGCGCATATCCCATCATGGCCTTGCCGCCAAAAGCGGCTGACTTGCGAGAGGCCGGATACATTTACGCAAACTGCTTCGTTCGTCGGTGCCCGCTTGCAAAACCAGGGCGGACCATACATTTTTTGAGCGGCCGTACTCGACTGCTTCCTTCAGGATTTCCGCCTCCTGCGTCTTCTTGCCAAGCAGACGCTGCAGTTCCCTGATTTCCTTCATCGCCGTGGCCAACTGCGAAGCAGGCACCACGGCTTCTCCAGCTTTCACCGCTGCCAGGCTGCCTTCCTCGTATTGCTTGCGCCACGCAAACACCTGGTTTGGGTTCACTCCGTGTCTACGGGCAACAGCTGAAACCGTTGCTCCCGGCTCCAGGGTTTCCTGCACGATGGCTACTTTTTCCTGGACCGAACGCCGACGACGGCGCTCCGGCTCGGTCAGAACTTCAATGCTTTCCACGATTTGCCTAGGCTTGAAACTAGTCACAAGACTCCCTCTTATTTTAAGGGGTGTTTCGTGTCCTGAGAATCAAGGGGCTACTGCACGAATGGTGGCTACGATGCGCTTGCCCAGCTTCAAGTAAAGTCGAACCGCTCGAATGCGATCTTCGTATGAAAACATGAACTACCTCCAAGTAGTCCAAGAATTTGTCCGCACCCCCTATTCGAGCGCGGCGGAATGGTGA
>JARLJJ010000371.1 GCA_031291275.1 Formivibrio sp. | reverse complement strand
CAGCAGGTGCACGCTCATGTCGGTGAGCTTGCCCTTCACAGCCTCTTCGCCGGGATGGTGGAAATCGTACTCGATGAGGTCGTAGCGGACGCCGTCGGCCACGATGTAGCTGCCCGGGTTTACGCGGACCGCAATGGTGTGGCCGGTATTCTCGACCGCGACCGCGCCGGACATGTAGTGAAATTCGATGGGCTGGAGCGCCTTGTTCAGATGGACGCCGCGAATGTCGATAGGCGACTGCTCATGGCCTTTCGAGCAGGCCTGGTAGGCAGGATCGAGCCTGCCCCAGCCGAGCGGACCGGTCTTGCCAAAGTAGTTCCAATTTGCGGCTGCCTGTGCGGTGCAGAGGGTGGCAGTAGCGAGGATGAGAACGGCAAGTGCGGGAAAACGCACCGAAAGCGGCATGGATAGCTCCTTGCTGATGAGGGCGCCGGGGCGCCACGGAGAATTCTACGGCAAAACCAGAGGAAGTGTGTCCTGTTGAGCGTTGTCGAAGGCCGCCGCTCCCTGTTGGTCGCGTCGGCTTGAGTGTTCTGCTGCGGGATACGGCATCTCTGGTTTTGCTATAAGCGATAGACGCAGGGAAGAGGAAAGTGGCACGAAGGGTTGAGCTTGGAGGAATCCACAGCAGGGCGCTGGACGTTCGCTTTTTGTTCGCCTATTCTGTTCGCATGTTCGAAGGACCAACTAACCGCAAGATGTTTGTGGTGACCTGCAAGCGCTGCCGCCGCGACGTTCCGACCAGCGTGAGCGAGTTTCCGTTTCAATCGATCACCGTCACGTGCTGCCTTTGCGGCGAGGTGCGGCGTTATCTGCCTTCCGAGCTGTTTCTGGGCAGGGTCGATCAACTCGTTCTTCACCAGAGCAGGAGGCAGCACTGATGTTTGATCCGAACGCGGGAATGCCGCGCATCAACCGCGGGATGGTTTACCTGGGCGCCTGCCTGATTGCCGGGATCCGGCTGGCGCGGGAACGGCAGGTGAACGTGCGAGTCGTGCCTACGTCCGAAGCGATCGACGAGTCGATCGATATGGCGCACGAGATTTTTAATCGCGTCTTTCGCAAGGTGCCGGAAAAGCTGGGGCGGTGAGGCGGGTGAGTTGGGCGAGGAGATGAATGGCGGGTGGGTGGCAAAGTATTCAGAATGCCGCTCGATGAGTTAGTTGGGCTGGTGGCGCCACTTGAGAATTGTAGCCAGGGTGACCGTTAATATACACAAGACTTATCGGGAGTAATGTATGTTGGCTGAAACTTTTGAGCTTTCCCAGGTCTCACAATCGAGACCTGGGCCACCCGCTGGCCACCTGCACGGGCGAAGTCCGCTCCCGGTCGCAGGTAGTTTAAGAGCGGTGCACGAGCATATACTTGCCGCGACCGGGAAGCCAAAATGGAAATCCCCGGTCAACGGGGAACGATCATGAGTCGTGAACGAATCTTGGAAGTAGTTCTGACGATGCTCGGCGCAGTATTGCTGCTCATCGCATCTGCCAGCAGGTATCCTTACGGCTTTTACGTGGTGCTCCGGCTTGTCATCACAGTTGGCGCAGTTTATTGGGCATGGAGAGTGTACAAGGCGGGCCAGCAATTTTGGACGTGGATATTTGTCGCGGTTGCACTTCTTTTGAACCCGTTCTTGCCGATACGTATGCAGCGTACACAGTGGCAACCGATTGATCTGTGTCTGGGCATTCTCTTAATCGGATGGTCCGGATATTGGCTCTTCCGCAAGAGAATTTGAAGTAAAGAGGGGGAGAATAAAGACTATGAGTTGGTTCAACAGTTCTAAGAAAAATGAATCTGTGATGTCCAAACTCTCGAACAAAGTTTTTGAGAAGTCTGTTTTGTGTGCAGAGACTCTGAAGCCGGATTTAGAAAAGAAGTTTGGAAAAGGTAGTAAAGAATACCACTCTAAATACATTCCAGTTTTGTTGGAGTTTATGTACTTTTTTCTTCAGTTAACAGATAGGTATGCTTTTGCCCAGCTTGGTGATGAAAGGCGAAATAAACTATGTGACGAACTAGTTCCGCTAGTTATTGATGATACGGCCCGTACTTTGTGTACTTTGTACGGCTGGCCAACAAACTTAAAAGAAGGAATAAAGAGGGATTTTTGCAGCAATTATAACAACGCACAAATGGATTATGGCAGTTGCAAAGAATTACTGCTAGACCCCAAAGACGACACTCGGATATGGGAGAAAATTGAATCAGGCGCTAAGAGCAAATCGATGGTTGGACAACTCACTGACAACCTTTCGCAGATAATAGAAGGCAAGATAAGTATTGATGCACTCTTTCCAATTTTGATTTGGGGAGTTGTTATAGAAAGCCTTAAAAAGAAAGAAATTCAGACGTTGGTTTATGAAGCTTCTAAAGAAATCAAATAGAAATTCTCTCCGGTTGGGCGGGCACGCTGTGCGGTGGCGTCGGGTGCCCACCCAGCGTAGCCGCACTGTTAAGCATGTCACGCAACTCGTCCGTTTTACATTCCTATTTCCTGGCCGACTTGAATGTGGCCTGTGCGTGATGACCAGGATCGAATAAAATCAAGGCCAAATGCCGCTCGACCACTACATCCCTCAGGTGCATCTCAAGAATTTCAATTCGCCGGTCCTCGGTGACCGAATGTATGCGACGCAGAAGAGCGACTTGAAACCGTTCACACCCAATTCAAAAGATGTCTGCAGAATCAATAACGGCAGTACGAATGCCTATTTAAAAGAGGACCGGGCGATCGAAGAATTTCTGAAAACGATCGAGCCGAAATATAACAAGGCTTTGGCGAAGCTCATTGGAGACAAGATCGACGAGGAGTGCATCTACACAATCAGCGGATTTGTCGCCTACGTCGTATCCTGTTCTCCGGCAGGTATGCGCATTCAGTCTGGGCCGTTGAAGAGCAGTGTCGAGACCGTG
>JARLJJ010000370.1 GCA_031291275.1 Formivibrio sp. | reverse complement strand
GACCGACGGCAATGAGCCGAGGACCGTTACCAGGTCTCGCTGTCCCCGAACCTTGATGCGGAGCACGGAGAACCCGCTCTCCTCGTTAAAGAATGTGACCCGCTCCACGAGTCCGGCGATCTCTTCTGATGGGGTTCGTGGCTGTGGAGAGGAAGCGTTCATCCTAGTTGAAGTCTATGGGGTTGGAGTGCGTTCCTGGATTCTGAGTGGCCTTTATGGCTTTTCCGACTTCAGCTTGATTATCTCGCCATCCACAGAGAACCTGCCGTATCCCTGATGGTGAATGGTCTTCGGATTTTTCTGTCTCGGATCAATCCAGGCTTTGAGCACTTCGAGAATGAAGATGTTGTACTTGTTGACGAGACGCGTATCGGCCACCTTGCATTCAAGATTAGCGAAGCATTCAGCCACCAATGGCGCCGCTACGCGTTCAGCGAGTATCTGCGTCAGACCGATTCTCTCGAACTTGTCCACATCCCGGCCCGAACAGTTGCCGACTTGCACAACTTTGGGTGCCAGCTTCAGCGCAGGAACCGCGATTACACATTCCTTCGTCGCCCGCAGTGCGGCAAAGCTGTAATCGGCATTGCTGACGACACAGGCAATCAGCGGCGGTTCAAATTCGACCATCATATGCCAGGACATCGCCATGACGTTGGCGCGTCCCTTGCGCGCGGTCGTCAGCAGAATGACAGGTCCCGGTTCAAGCAACTGGTAAACCTTCGATAAAGGCAAATCTCTCATCGCTGCAGAACTCCTATTGGCCTGGGTTGAAGTAGGGGTGAGTGAGGCGGTTGATCACGCTTACCGCCAAAAGTTGAATCACGATTCTGGCCACATTGCGCGCATTCGGGCGCTGGGCGCGACGGCCTAAGGCGCCTCCATGCGGAAGCGCATAGCCGGCGTCTTCCAATGAAAACGCGCAGCCAGCAGCTTGAGTACCAGGCCGGAAACAGCTCCAGCGGTAGTGGAGATGGACCGGTCCAAGCCGAGCCGATCACAGGCGAGAAAGACCAGGACAGCCAATAAGGCAGCAATGGCATAAGGCTCGCCGCGCTCAAAGACGCGCGGCGTACGCCCCATCAGCACATCGCGCAGCGAACCGCCACCAACAGCCGTAATGAGGCCGAGAATGAGCGCGGCCAAAATCGGCAGGCCCGAATTCAGTGCACGGCTGACCCTGGCAACGGAGAACAGGCTCAGCGAAGCAGCATCCGCAATCCAAATGAAGCGCGACATGTGCAGGCTGGCACTGAAGCCGAACAGCAAGGCCAAGATGATCACCGGACTGACAACCGTATTGCCCATCGTTGGAACCGATTGTCCCTAAAAGGCGTCCAAACGAGGACACTCAGTCACCCGTTTAACCATTCCAGAAAAGCTATCGTACTGAAGCTTTGTTCTCCCACGCTCTCTACCATTCCGATGCCCTTATCAGCCAGGAAGACAGCAAGTTGCTCGCCATTGCGAGCGATAACACCTGCTTCGTCGGCTAAGTGAATTGCGCCAGATGAAAGTTCGCCGGTAGTAAAAAGCAGTGCGAGGAGAGGGGAGAAGGGTTTTAAATATACGCCATCTAAGAGATCCAGATTCTCCTTTGAAAAGGTTTTGGTTCTCGCAAGCCCGATTGCCCCCACAAGCTCTCGCACAACGTCTGGGTTTAGTGATCGGGTGGGGTAATGCTTGGCTTGCCCTGCAAATGTAAATTTCACATCATGAGCAAGCCTCAGAAATGGTGCTGGTATGTTTCCAAGCGCACCCAGACTCAATTCCCCCAAGAAATCGATCCCTTGATCATTATTTTGTTTCGTAACGCGCGTATTGGTGGCTCCAAGTTCGTTCAAAACCTTCGCGCCGAACTTCTCAAACTGATTAAAATCTAGACCCCGGATGGCCGCAAGCACGTCAGATGCCCGGACTCGTTGCCGCTTCAACCGAGCAATCTCGGGAGTATCGATCGGCAGCGGAAAACAGGACCCTGCTACAGATTCTGAACCGGTCCCCACAATTGCCAAGGTATAGAATGTTCCATCCTTATAGCTTGCTTGCTCACGCTCAGAAATGAGCCGGGATACTGAAAGAAACTTGCGATCCGCAAATTCAGCAGCTTGAACCGGGAAATAGCCATATTTGCTTATCAGCTCACTTTCGATAAGCGACTTGATACGGCGCGGCTTCCCGTTGGGGCCTACGATACCTTCCAGGTGAGCGACAATCTGTGCAGAAGTCACTATTCCTCTATCAGCTTTTTACCCTTCTCAACGATCTTGATGATCTCTGCCCAGAGCGCCTTCGCCCGTTCGGTTGGCTGATCCCATGCGTCGATTCCTGGCCGGCGCAGTGCTTGCAGTGCAGAACCAAGGGCGTTCTCCAATATCCCCTTCTCATCTCCAGGGGTTTCAGTATTGGCGGCTGTCATCGCATCATCAAACGTCTTTTCTGGATCTGCCAAGATGCTTAATGGATATTCCTTATCTACAATCTCTTTCAGCTGCCGCACCTGAACGCTGGCATTTTGCAGCTTGGGAGGGACGGTAATGCCCTCGATTTTTCGAGGGCTTAGGAGTTCATAAAAGGTTCGCCGCGCCGCTTCATTTACAGCTGTGTAAGTTTCATCAGAAAACTCGAGCCATTCGCGGACCTTTGGTTGTGACACCGCTTCATGGAAGAAGACGTAAAGTTTGGGAGTAGCATAGTCACCGAACTCCTCGTCCGTCTCCATCTGCTGCAGAGCTTTTGACGCCCGATAGCGGCGGGCCACTTCCTTATTCGAAATTCCAATCCGTTGTGCCACGGCGCCAAACGCATGCACTTGCCCCTCGTAAAGTTCTACGACCAACCTTGCTTGTTGATATGGGCCCCACTCAGTAATACCGGCAACGTGCCGGATAGCCATAAGTGTCTTTTGATAGTCACGGCGTTCTTCGTCAGTACCTGTGATTTCCATAACCGGCAATGTTTGGAGGGAAGCGAGAACTGCCTCTGAAACGTCTCCTCCTGCCTGATGGTCTGAAATAAGGGCCTTTACGGCGGCAGCGCGTCTATTGCCTTCGATGACGAGGTAAAGAGTGTCATCTCCTTCACCTGAGAGTTTCTCAACCACAATCTGATCGAGCGGCACAAAGCCATTTGAGCGGATAGAATCTTTAAGGGTATTCAACTCAAATGATTCTGTATCTTGAAGATACGAGAGTGCCTTTGCCTGGACCCCGGGTTCGCTATAGCGCGTCCGTTGGGCTACGGGTCTGTATCCGGGGAGATCATGAAAACGGTAGTTGTTCGGATCTAGTACCAGGCGTTCCGGTGAAATTTTCAGAATACGAACTTCCACGTTAATCTCTCCAGAGTCTTTCATGCGCAACCGCCCCAAGTTCGGTTGCGTCTTCCAGTTGTCTGCCGGCAGCGCTTAGAATCAAACTAGCAAGCCTCATTGTATCTTTTGTTTACGAAACGTGCAGCATAATACAGCAACCGGCTGCAATTTGCGGCATAATGAGGTGTAATCAGTTTATTCCATGGCGACGAATCTGAAAAACCGACGTTCTAAATCTCGACTTTCTGTCGGCCTGACTGATGCAGAGCTGAACGAGTTGCTCGCT
>JARLJJ010000369.1 GCA_031291275.1 Formivibrio sp. | reverse complement strand
GCGCCAGTTGGTTGGCTCGCTCGTTGAGCTGTCGATAGGTTAACTGCTGGTCTTTAAACGCGATCGCTACAGCTTCCGGTGCCCGTTCAACTTGATCTTCGATGAGTTGGTGCAGGCACCGGTCTTGGGGATAATCCACTTCCGTCCGGTTCCATTCGTCAACGATCTGCCAGCGCTCCGCTTCGGTCAGCAGCGGAAGATCGGCGAGGCGTTGATCTGGATTGGTAACGATCCCTTCCAACAATTTCTGGTAGTGGCCCATCATCCGTCGAACGGTTTTCTCCTCGAACAAATCCGTGCTGTATTCAACCGTGGTCTTGAGCCCATTGCCATCCTCCCGCATGTAAAGTGTTAAATCGAACTTCGACATGGCAATATCGATTGCCATGGGAGTGGACTCCAGACCAATCAAGTGAATTGCCTCCACCGGGGTGTTGTGAAG
Organism: Formivibrio sp.; assembly: GCA_031291275.1. Lineage (GTDB taxonomy): Bacteria > Pseudomonadota > Gammaproteobacteria > Burkholderiales > Chitinibacteraceae > Formivibrio. The sequence goes on along the minus strand of JARLJJ010000369.1, from coordinate 995 downwards.
TACCAGCATGACTTGGAACAGTGGGGGATGGCTTGCGTTCCGATCCGGTTGCAAGATTTCCACCAATTTCTCAAATGGCAAATCCTGGTGGGCATACGCTCCCAAGGCCACCTCCCGCGTCCTTCCCAGCAACTCGCGAAAGGTCGGGTTGCCTGACAAATCGCCGCGCATCACCAGCGTATTGACAAAGAAACCAATCAGGTTCTCCAATTCCGTGCGGTTACGCCCCGCAAAGGCGGTGCCGATCACAACATCGTCCTGACCCGTATAACGGTACAACAACGTCTGGAAGGCCGCCAACAACGTCATAAATAACGACGCGCCTTCATGCCGACTCAACTCCTTCAGACTGGCCAGGAGCAGGTTTGGCAGTTCATGATTCAACACCGCTCCGCGATAGCTCTGCTCAGCTGGTCGCGGCCGATCCGTCGGCAGCTCCAACAGTGTGGGTGCGCCGGCCAGCTGCTTTCGCCAGTAGTCGACTTGTTGTTCCATAAGTTCTCGCTGTAATTCACTCCGCTGCCACACAGCAAAGTCTGCATACTGGACCGGCAATTCCGGCAAGGGCGAGGACTTGCCTTCACAAAAAGCCTGATACAAGACTTTTATCTCGTGCAGCAGGACCCCAATGGACCAGCCGTCCGCGGCAATGTGATGCATGACCAGCAGGAAAACGTGCTTCTCGGGGCCAAGACGATACAAATTGGCCCGGAGCAGGGGACTGTGCGTTAAATCAAACGGTTGCCGGGCTTCCTCATCAACCAGCCGCCGCACCTCCGCCTCCCGCTGTGCCTCCGGCAAACGGCTCAAGTCATGCGATGGTAGTTCCAAGCGAGCCGCCGGATCGATGATTTGGCATGGGGCGGTCTTGATCACCTCAAAATAGGTTCGCAAGGCCTCATGGCGTCGAATAATCTCGTGTAAGCTAGCTTGGAAGGCTGTCAAATCCAGATGTCCGTTCAGTCGCAAACCCAGCGGAATGTTATAGGCCGCGT
>JARLJJ010000368.1 GCA_031291275.1 Formivibrio sp. | reverse complement strand
GTCGGCAGGTCCTTGACCGCCGTGCGATGCTTCCACTTGGCCACGGTCTTCTGGTTGATGCCATGGCGCTTGGCCAGAACCCTCAGGCTCTCTTGACTATGTTGTATCGCTCGACGGACTGCCTCTGTCGTGCGGGCGCTACCGTGTAGAATCTGTCCCATAGGGCATCCTTCCATTCCTGCATGGAGAATGCACCATCAAATGCCGGGACCAAACACTTAGCCGATAGCGGTTGCAAATATCAGATTCAAACCACTAGGGCCCGGGGCTTGCCACATCCGCCATGCAGGCACGAGAGCGGCCACCCGTGATCTGTTTGCCCATGCGGATGAACGGTTTTTCGACGCCAAAGTAGAGGCCGAGGCTGATGAGAAGCGCGATCGCTATTGCGGCCATCTGCACCATCAGCATGCCATGCTGCGTCCTGCCGATCGTGGTAATGGCTGCAATCCCCAGCAATATCTGGATCGGGCGGTGGATCAGGTACAGCGAGTAGGACGCTTCGCCGAACAACACGATGGGGCGGGCGGCTGTCAGGAAGCGGAACAGCCGTGAAAGCAGACCATCGTCCTGCCAGACGAGAAAGCTGTAGAAGATTGTCCATACAAGGAGCGGCGTGGGATCCTTGCCGATCATCAAAAGCGCTGCGCAGCCGACGGCTGAGACTGCAAGCGGATTGAGTTTCAGTCCGGACGCCCATCCGATTGCCAGTCGGCTGGCGATGCCCACCGCGAAATAGGGCACTGCTGAGCCGATGAATGATCTGAATTCATGCTCTCCAAGGTAGCCGTTTTTTGTAATTATAAAAAGCATAAGAGAAGCAATGGTGGTCCAAATCACGCCTGTACGCGTTCGCAATCCAAATAGAACCAAAGGCGCGACAAGGTAGAATTGCCATTCTAGTGATATGCTCCACGCTGCAGGCAATATTGTGCTGGCAGAGAAGGCGAGAATCTGATCGGGGATTGCTCCATGCATCATGAACAAATGCGCGGCAATATGTCCCAAGGGGTTTGTGTGAAGCTGCTGCGCCCTTGCTAAGATATTTTGGGTGTACTCGCTCCAACCGAGGGCGTGCGACCAGGGCGACATCGCCGCAAGCCGGACCCAACTGTCTGCGGTGAAGAAGCCGCAGATGCAGGCGATTATATAGACAGGGTAGAGGCGAAAAGCTCTGCGAACCAGATACTTACCATAAGGTTCATGAGCTGTCTCGATCAGATGGGTGATCACAAAGCCGCTGATGATGATAAACACGGCCACGGACGAGCCGCCGTCAAGCAGTACGCGCAGTAGGGCATTGGTTGGATTCAAAAATCCCGCTGTTTCAAGGCCATGGTCGATGGCGACCCAAGCTGCAAGATAAATGCGAAGGCCGACGATTTCATCGAATCTCGATTTCACGCGATCCCCTCTTTTGCAACGAGCGAGTCAACTAACATGGCTTTTTTGATTTGCCGAATGCGATCGTCCCGGCGTTGCCGATAATTTTGCATTTGCGATCCATCCGGCCAACGTGAATTCGTCATGCTGACGCCTTCGCAGGTTCCTTGTGCGATGCGTTGAGGTGTTTGACCTGGGGCCCGCCACGAAAGCTGGCCCCGGAATGCTGCGGCCAAGGCAGTGTCAGGCCGCGCTCGTCGCGCGGGAACACGCTCCCGTTCAATAGGTGGCCCATCTGTGCCGGCTCGACCCGCGTGGCGCGCACGACCCATGCTGGCAGTCGCTTACGTGGCTATCCAGCTGTCGATATCCGCTTCCTCGCAGTCGGAAGTGTGGTATCAGCACCGGCAATAGTTGCAAGGAAGGCTGCATGACGACCGCTGGATCGCCGCGCATAAGTGTCGTGATCGTGACTTACAAATCCCGCGATTTTATCGACCGTTGCCTCGCTCCGTTTCGCGATCGCCCTGACCTTGAAATTCTGGTCTGGGAGAATGCGAGCGGTGATGGCGTGGTTGATCACCTGCGCAAGGAATTTCCCTTTGTCACCGCGTTTGATGGGGATGAAAACCTCGGGTTTTCTCGCGGGAACAATCGCGCTTTTGCGCATTGCCGGGGGCGGTACGTCCTGCTGCTCAATCCCGATGCATTTGTCGGCGATGCCGGCGTCGTCGATGCGCTGGCCGATTATCTAGATTCCCATGCTGATGTTGCGGCGTGCGGTCCCCGCCTGGTTCATGCCGATGGCAGTCATCAGGTGGGTGATGCCGGTTGGCGCATCTCGCTCGGCACCATTTTTGTGCACAGTTTCATGTTGCAGCGTTTTTTTCCTTGGGCGCGTGGGCTTTTTCTTACCAACCGTGGGTTGCTGAAGCGGGCGGAAGTTCAGGTCGATTTCATCTGCGGAGCCTGCCTGATGGTCAGGCGCGACGTGATCGCGGCAGTCGGCGGGCTCGACGAAAGCGTGTTCATGTATGGTGAGGACATCGAGTGGGGCACGCGGATGCGCAATGACGGCTGGAAAGTCGTCTATCTGCCCCGCATCAGTGTCACGCATCTGCAAGGGGCGACGCAGAAGGGGGCGCAGCAACTGTTCAGTTCGACCAAATGGCTTGACGATATTGCGGTGCGGTCTGCCCCGCAATGCAATGCGCTGGGCTATGCCCTGCTCAAGGCCTCGCTTTTTGCAGGCTTTGGCCTGCGCGCTGTTGGGCTGATTTGTGCCGGGACAATCCTGCGCCGCCCGCTGTTGCGTGAAAAGGGCCTAATCATGGCCCGTTATGCCAATCACGCCCGCTCCTTCCCGAAGCGGGGCGACATTCTTGGGCGCTTGCCCGGGGCTGCGACGGCAATCCCGTCCGCAGGCGCTGCGACCGGTTCAACGCGCTAAAAGGGGCCGGTTAAGCATATTTATTGCGCTTGCGAAGAGATGCCCTTCTGGCTAGGCGAATGTCCAGCACTGGGTAGATATCACAAGGGGTGCATCTTGCAGCCGACGGTTCGAATTCTGGGCACCCATGGCGTGCCTGCTGCGTATGGCGGCTTTGAAACCGCTGCCGAGAATATCGGGCTTTATCTCGTGCGTCGTGGATGGCGCGTGATCATCTACTGCCAGCGACAGGGCAATGGCCCGATAACCTGTGATACCTGGCGCGGAATTGAGCGTGTCAATATCGAAGTGGATCTGCCCGGCTGGCGTGGAACGTCCAGATTTGATTGGCTTTCGATCAAGCATGCTTGCGAGTTTCGCGATCTGTGCCTGACCTTTGGGTATAACACCGGGGTCTACAATTATCGTCAGCGCCTCAAGGGCATTCCCAATGTCATCAATATGGATGGCATTGAATGGGCGCGGTCGCGCTGGGGGTTTGCCAAGCAGGCGATCTTGTATGTCAATGAGCGGTTCGCAGCACTTTTTGGCACAATGCTGATCGCCGATCATCCCGAGATCGAAAAATACCTCAGGACGCGAGCGCCCGCGCGCAAGATTATTACCCTGACTTATGGCGCCGATCCCGTGCATGACGCGCCGACCGATGCGGTTGTTGCGCTCGGGCTTGAGCCGGGGCGGTATTTCAACCTGATCGCGCGGCCCATTCCGGAAAACAACATTCTGGAAATCGTGCAGGGTTTTTCTTCGCAGAAGCGCGGGTACAAGCTGGCGTTGCTCGGCACCTTCCGTGACGATGACCCCTATCATCGTGCGGTGCGGGCAGCCGCCTCTGACGAGGTGGCGTTTGTCGGTTCGATCTATGAACCGGACCGGGTCAAGGCGATCCGGTTTCACAGTTGCGGCTATCTCCATGGGCATACCGTCGGAGGCACCAATCCGTCACTGGTCGAGGCGATGGCGGCGGGCAATCCCGTGATTGCGCATGACAATCCCTACAACCGCTGGGTCGCCGCAGATGCTGCGGAATATTTCAATGATGCAGCGTCCTTTGCGCAAGTGCTGGGCGATCTCATCGCCAGCCCGCAACGGCGCGAGGCGATGCATCGGGCCGCGCTGCGGCGGTTCAACGAAGAATTCACCTGGGACCACGTTGCGGGGCAATATGAGCAGCTATTGCTGCGGTACATTCCGCAGGCAAGCGCGCTCGCGCACCCAACCAACATTGGAGATTTGACATGATCAGGATTGCCGTCGCTGGTCTGGGCAAAATGGGGATCTCGCACCTCGGGATGATCCGCCCGCATCCTGATGTCGAACTGGTCGCGGTCTGCGATACCACCGGCTATATGCTTGATGTGCTGGCCAAGTACACCGGGATGAAGACTTTCACCGATTACCAGACTATGCTGGACACGGCACGTCTTGACGCATTGATCATCGCCACGCCGTCCAAGATTCACGTCGCGATGGTCGAGGCTGCGCTGGCCAAGGGTATCCACGTGTTCTGCGAAAAGCCGCTGACATTGAGCGGCAGCGATGCCGTGCGGTTGACGGCGCTGGCAAAGGACAAGGGCGTGGTCTGCCAGGTTGGCTATCACAACCGCTTTGTCGGAACGTTCCGCGAAGTGAAGCGGTTGATCGACGCGGGCGCGATCGGCAAGGTCGATCACGTTTTGGCCGAGGCCTATGGCCCGGTCGTGCTCAAGCCCAAGGGTTCGACCTGGCGCACGCAGCGCAGCGAGGGCGGCGGCTGTCTCTACGACTATGCCGCGCATCCGCTCAACTTGGTCAACTGGTATTTCGGCATGCCTGCGGCGGTCGGCGGCAGCGCGCTGCCGAAGATCTTTTCGCGCGACACCGACGATGCGGTCTATGGCACGCTGTTCTTTGAAAGCGGCATGACCGGGACGGTATCGGTCAACTGGAGCGATGAATCCTATCGCAAGATGTCGACCAAGATCACGATCACCGGCACCGCGGGCCGGATCTATGCCGATCGCCAGGAAATCCAGGTCTATGCGCGCGATGCACAATTACTGCCCGAAGGGTATCGGCAAGGGTGGAATGTCCGCTATATTACCGAGCTGACCGATGAGGTGTATTTCTATATCCGTGGTGAGGAATACTCTGCCCAGCTGGATTATTTTGTCCGTCGGATTCAGCAACCTTCGCTCGAGCCGATCAATGATTTCGCATCCGCCGCGATGACCGACCAGTTGATCGACGCCATCATCGCCGATGCAGCAGCAGGTCCCGGAGTGGCCGCCGGAAGCGCGCCGATGGCGCAGCCGGCGGCGAAGCGGGGGTTGTGGCAGAGGATCACGAACGCCGGGTAACTGCGGGCAACCGCCCTAGCCATCTGCCGGTGCTGGCGGCACCCGATGGCAATGACAATTCAGGAGGTTTCATGGACCGGTTGCTTTTTGGCGACAACCAATTCTTTGGCGTCAACCACATGTCCGAGGGCAAGGCGCGCGAGCAGTTGATGCGCTTTCAGGATATCGAAGCCGTCATCGGCGTGCTTGATGCGGCGCTGGATGAAGGTGTGCGCACGTTCATGTGCACGACCCACGAACGGATTGGGGAAGTGTGCGACCATATGCGCGCCAATCCCGATCGCTATGCCGATTACCTGCTCTACCCGTGCATGCCCTATGCGCACAAATATGCCAATGCAGTGACCGAAGACGGCATGCTGGGCGCGCTCAAGCGCTTTACTCCGGACGAAGGGCTGATCAGCGCCGCGCTGAAGGGCGGCGTGTCACTGGCGCGCAAGGACGTCGAAGGCGTCGCGACGCTGCTGATCGATGCCGAGATGAAGATGTTCCAGGGGCTCAGGACCCCGGTGATTTTTCTGCAGAACGTGATTGTGGACTTGCTGCTGGGCCTGGAGTTCTACGAAGCCTTTGCGATTTTTGCGCGCCACGTGAAAGCCCGGTACAATGCCGAGCCTGCTTTCATCACGATGAACCTGCCGCGGTTGGTGCCGGTGCTGAAAGATCTTGGCATCGAGAACCCGATTGTCTGCTCCAATATCAACAAGATCGGTTTTCGCATGGCCGGCGGGATGGAGGCCTACGAAGAGACCCTGCGCAAATACGAGTTCCGGGCTATTGCTATGTCGGTATTCGCCTCGGGTGCCCTGAAGGCGGAGGAGGCCATCAAGTGGATCTATGAGCAGCCAAACATTGAAAGTATTGTATTTGGCGCGTCGTCGCGCGCAAATATTCACAGCACGGTGGCGCTGGCTGCAAAATATGGACCAAAGTGACTGCCGCCTGAGGTGATCAATAGGGGTGATGAAAAAGACCAATTTATGACATGTCTGCATTCGTTGCCTAATGTTAATTAAATGGCGCTTGCCTTTTCTTTCAAAAAATATCATTGTACAACTGCGATTTGGCCATTTAGTAAATTTTAAATTTATTTTCTCGCGTTCCGGGTCGATTGAGTGGCGATAATTGGCTGCTCGATGGAAACTGCGCTGGGCTGCTGCTGGCCGTGATAGTCCGGATCGGCTAAATTCTTGGAGGTCCAATGTCGAAGAGGGCTTTGATCACTGGCATTACTGGCCAGGATGGGGCGTATCTGGCGGAGCAGCTTCTGGCGAGAGGTTACACCGTCTATGGTACCTATCGTCGAACCAGTTCTGTCAATTTCTGGCGAATCGAAGAGCTGGGTCTGCTTGATCATCCCAACCTTCATCTCGTCGAGTTCGACCTTACCGATCTGGGGTCGGGCATTCGTCTGCTCGACACTTCCGAGGCGACCGAGGTCTATAATCTGGCGGCGCAGAGCTTTGTTGGCGTGTCGTTCGATCAGCCGCTCACGACCGGCCATATTACTGGGCTGGGGGCGGCCCACATGCTCGAGGCGATTCGCGTCGTGAACCCCGCTATCCGTTTTTATCAGGCTTCAACGTCTGAAATGTTCGGCAAAGTGCAAGCGGTCCCGCAGAACGAGGATACGCCCTTTTATCCACGCAGCCCCTATGGTGTTGCAAAGCTTTATGCGCACTGGATGACGGTCAATTTTCGGGAAAGCTTTGGCATCTTCGGCGCCAGCGGTATCCTGTTCAACCATGAATCCCCGCTGCGGGGGCGCGAGTTCGTGACCCGTAAGATTACCGACATGGTCGCCAAGATCCATCTCGGGAAGGCTGACGTGCTTGAGTTGGGCAACCTTGATGCCAAGCGTGACTGGGGTTTTGCACGCGATTATACCGAGGGTATGTATCGCATCTTGCAGCACGACACGCCCGAAACCTTCGTGCTGGCCACCAACCGCACGGTGACCGTGCGCGACTTCGTGGCGATGGCATTTCGCGGTGTCGGCATCGAGATCGCATGGTCGGGTGGCGCCGAGAACGAGGTGGGCGTTGATCCTGCAAGCGGCCGCGTTCTCGTTAAGGTCAATCCGAAGTTCTACCGTCCCGCCGAGGTCGAATTGCTGATCGGCGACGCGACCAAGGCGAAGCGGATACTCGGTTGGGAAGCCACTACGACGCTTGAACAATTGTGCACATTGATGGTAGATGCAGATCTTCGCCGCAACGAGTTCGGGGTTTCTGTTTGATGCGCATACTCGTGACTGGGGCGAAAGGGTTCACCGGGCGTTACCTTGTCGCGGCGCTGGAGTCTTCCGGTCATGAGGTGCTGCCGTTCGGCGCCGACGTCACCGATCGGGAAGGGGTGCGGGCGACAATCGCGGCCGCGCCGCCCGAGGGGGTAATTCATCTCGCCGGAAGCGCGTTTGTCCAATCCGACGATGTCACCTCCTTCTACATGATCAACCAGATTGGCACATTTCATCTGCTTGAGGCGTTGGCCGAAACCGCGCCGGGTATTCCGGTCATTCTGGCGAGCAGTGCCAACATCTACGGCAATACGGCATCGGGATATGTTGGCGAGGACAGTCCGCCTGCACCGGCCAATCACTATGCCGCCAGCAAGCTTGCGATGGAGATCGGTGCCGGGTTATGGCGGTCGCGTTTCCGCCTCACGATCGTGCGCCCATTCAACTATACTGGGTGTGGTCAGGATGAGCGCTACCTGATCGCCAAGATCGTCGCGCACTTCCGTCGCCGTGAACAGGTGATCGAGTTGGGCAACCTTGACGTCGCGCGCGACTTCAGCGACGTGCGCACGACCTGCAAGGCCTATGTCGGGCTGCTTGGGCGAAGTGCGGGTGGCACTTTCAACATTTGTTCCGGTGTGGTGCATTCGCTTAACGACGTGCTCGCGATGTGTCGCGAAATCACCGGGCACACGATTGAGGTGCGGGTCAACCCCGCGTTCGTGCGGGCGAACGACGTGGCAGTGCTTGGGGGTGATCCTTCCCGGCTGCGTGCGGCGTTGCCGGACTGGGAGCCGTCGACACTGCGCGACACACTGGTGTGGATGCTCTCCGAATAGTGCTGAATTTGGGGGATTTGGTTTTCGCATGCGGATAGGATTTGACGCGCACGTACTCGATGGTCGCAATCAGGGTACAAAGACGTTGATGTTGCGCTTTGTCGACGTGCTTGCGCGGCGCTATCCCGAACATGAGGTGTTCGTGTATAGCGAGTTTCCGCACCCGGAACTCGACTTCACGCTGGTAAACCTGCACCATCGCCCGATCATCAGGGAAGGCGCGGCGCGCTACCTTTTGAAAACAATACCGCAGGCGAACAAGGTCGACGGGCTTGATACGATGGTGTTCAATTTCATTCAATCTCCATTTCTTCGTAATGCAACGGTGTTGATGCATGACATCCTTCCGCAGACCCATCCGCGCTTCTTTTCGTTTCGGTTTGTTGTGCGCTGCTGGTTGTACTTCGGAATTTCGGCATTAATTGCGAAACATTTTTTCACGATTAGTGACTATTCCAGGATGGAAATCCGCAAGATCTATCCTTGGACGCGGCGAAAGTCGATTAGGGTACTGCACATCGGGCCGTCGTTTTCCGCCGAGACCTATTTTGCGGCCGACGACGGTGCGCCACTCCCGGCTGGAACGCCGACCGGACGTTACGTCCTGATCGTCGGGCGGATCGAGCCACGCAAAAATGTGCAGGCAGCGATCGATGCGTTTCGCGCCGGCGCGCCTGACGACGTGTCTCTCGTTATCGTTGGGCACCGCGAACCCGGTATTGCGATCGACACACATGGGGACCCGCGGATCGTCGAGCTTACCGGGATTTCCGATGCCGAGCTCGTCACTCTATACCGTCGTACTGCATTGTTCCTGTATCCCAGCGTTGCCGAAGGATTCGGGCTGCCGTTGCTTGATGCGATACTATTCGGCGCGCCGGTAATCTCTTCGAACCGCACGTCGATGGCCGAAGTGGGCGGAGACTGCGCAACGTTTTACGATCCGGCGGCAGCCGATGCGACGCACTGGCTGGGCGCCCGCATTGCCGCACATTTTGGCGACGATCCGGTCCCACGGCCTGAGCTGGCTGCTCGCGAGAAACGCGCGGCCCTCTATTCCTGGGTCAATGCCGTGGGTGAATTGGTGGATGGTATCACCATGGATCAGAGAACTGTATAGGTCTGCACACGCGTGAGCCATTGAAAGCGTTGTGGCGCAAAGCAGCGCGCAGCTTGGTCCCTCTCTTAGGGTTAGGGTGCGAATGCAGCGTCACCATGGTCGCAGCCGCCGATGTGGCATTCCATCTGCGTAATTTCCGATTGCATCATCTGTGCGCGTTGGCTGGGAGAACCATGCGTTGGACTGCGCAGGATGACGGGGTAAATTTTTCGCCCCTCGGTCCTCCAGAATTTGACGGCCAATTCCGGATCGTATCCCGCATTGGCGAGGAGGTGGACGCTAAGTCTGTCTGCCTCATTTTCCGTTGCGCGAATCAGCGCTGCATTGCGGCCAAAGCCGCTCAGGAGCCCGCGATCAACATGTTGCGCGGTCAGCTTCTGGCCGTGATGCAGAATTACATGAGCCAATTCGTGCGCCATCAATGGCGCCAGAGCATCGCCACTAAAGCGGAGCAGAAAGGTGGCGCTGATCTGGATCGAGGTGTCGTCCGATTGCGTGGTCAGGCCGCTGTCTGTCAACAGTTCGGCTGAGGCGCGACATGCCGGCAAGGGCTGGATCGTGCGTGTGATAGTCAGGCCTGCTTCGCGCAGTTTCAAAATGATCGGCAGGTTCAGGTCCGCCTGATCGAGCGCGCGCCGGGCAGCATTCTGCAGGGCCATGCTTTCCGGGCCTTCCGGCGGGAGCGAGGGCAGGGCATCGTCTCCAATCGCCAGCAGTCCGCTCCCGGGTGTTACGCCGGCCAGCGCTGCGGGGCTTCCAGGTACGACGGCCTCGACTGCCATTGGCGCTGTTTCATGATAGACGGAGCGAAAGTCCAGACGCAAACGGGATGGGAATTCGGCTGCCGATATCAGTACCGCGCCGGTTGCAGGAGCCTTGTCGGTGCAAATGTGCGCATTGGCGGTGGACAGGCGGTACAGTACAGAAGCCAGCGTCAGATCGTTTTCGCGCAACTGGCTCCATACACTATGGAGGGGGGGCGGCCCCCTGGAGTCAGTCGGTTCTACGGCGGATATCGACACGGCCGGCCAAAAGACAAGTGCGCACAAAACGCCCGCCCCTAGCCGGAGTGGAGCAAATCGCCTGAGTGGAAAAAAAACACGCCTTCGAGAGTTATCTCCCGAAGGCGTGTTTTCTAATCTGTAATTAGATTCGCTTTCCCGATGCATCAATTGAAAGGAATCCAATTAAATCACACCGGAATGCGGCTCAATGCGAGCTGCCGAACGCACCGGCGGCACCGGCAATACCTACGCCGACAACGCCTGCGCCAACCAGAAGCAGCGCCGTGCTCGGACCTGCATGGCTACGGTTGACGCCATATGTCTTGTGCATGCGCTGCAGCTGCATGATCTGCGAAACCTGCTTGGCCGACGGTGCGGCAGCAGTGTCGGCGAATGCGGTCGAAGATGCCAAGAGGGCCACGACGGCCCCGATGCTGGTGACAGTTTTGAGCGTCATGAAGAACTCCTTAGCTTTGGTACTAAGGATTAATACAGGATTCGCGCTTCGGGTGCAACCGTTAAGCTGCGCTGCAGCGAAGCTTGGCGTACGTTGCACGCTTAACGTTTGCGTGATGTTGATTAACTGGGCGTGGCCTGCCGCCTGAAAGCTCCCTTGATCCGATGTAAAGACTGCCAATGGAGAACGAGAAGATTGATGAGGACGAGCCGTTTTTCTGAGGCGCAGATAAAGGAGATGAACAAATCATCAGGATAATCAAGGGGAAGGAGCCAGGGAATTCGCCGGTTGCGGCCTGCCGCAGGCACGGGCTGAGCATGGCGACGTTTTGCAGGTACGGTGGGTTTGAAGTTTTCGACGCGCGGCGCCTGCGCCAGCGTGAAGACGAGAAAGGCATGTTCAAGCGGATGCCGGTTGACAGCATGTCCGCATGCAATCCTGAAGGATTCGCTGGGAAAGGTCCGACGACCCTGGCCAGCGGCGCGTCACGCTGCCGACTCGTGGGCTTCGTTGTCCGCGCAAGTTGTAGGGTGGCGTCGCTGGGGAATCGTGACTAAGAGACGATTCGTTCTATGGCATTTGTTGCGCTTCGTTGCGCCGGACCCGAAAATTGGGGTAATTTGCGTTCAATTTCGATATGACCTGCATGGCCAGGGCATTGGTCGGTAAAACGGGCGGTGTCTTGTTCTGCGTGCAGTGTCTTTCGGCGATAGATGAAGGGGGCCTAATGGCGCTGAGTGGCCTTTCGAGAAGACTGTATATTGGCGGCCTTGTCGCGGCAAGCGTCTGTGTTGCAGCGATTTCCTGGCGCGATGCTGCACTGCAGTACTGGCGGCGGCAGGCCGCACAGGACATTGCGTCCGGCGGGAATGTGCCGTCGATGTTTGCCGATGATCCGCAAATGCGGCTTTCTCTGGCGCTCGCGCGCTTTCAAAATCTTGCGGTTGAGCGCAATGAGGCGGCGGCCTTTGCCGCAGATGCACGTGCGGCGTTGCGCTCCGATCCGATCAATCCCGATGCGCTCTATGTGATGGGCATGGTGGCCGAACAAGGGCGCCTTGGTGCGGGTATTCCCCTTTTTACGCTGGCCGAGCGCCTGTCACGTCGCCATGTTTACAATGAACTGGCGCTGGAATCAGTCCTTTCTGCGCAGGGTGATCTTGCCGGCGCAGTCGCACGGATCGACAATCTTGTATCGGTGGCGCCAGACATGGCATCTCCGATTTTTTCGTCGATTGCTCCTGCCTTGCGCGATTCGTCGCTGAGGGCGGCATTCGCCCCCTATGTTCGTCGTCCGTGGTACGGTTATTTGGTCAAGTCTGCCGTTGAGAATGGAGTCGACACAGCGACGATTCTGGCGCTGCTGCATTCCGGTGAGGGCTCTATCAATCCTGCAATGAGGGCCGAGATCTATGCAGGCCTGATCAGGCGGAACGTGAGCGAAAAGGATTTTGATTCGGTTCGGCGACTGGTGGGCGGACTGCCGTCAAAGGATCGCCAGGTGATCGCTAGCTTCGGGTTTTTGCCAGGATCAAACGATCCCCGACTCTCTGTTCTGGGCTGGACATTGGCCAACGATGCAACGACCAGCGCAGTAATCGGCGGCGATGGCAAGCTGTCTGTGTCTGTGGAGGGCGAGCAATCCCGGGTTGTGGCAACGCGGACTACGCTGGTGGCGGCAGGCCGATATGTTTTGACCCAGACTGTCGGGCATGACCCATCATCGTTGCGCGCGGGCCTCATCTGGAACCTTTCGTGTACCTTGTCGCCGGACATTTCGATTTGGCGTCAGCCCATCCCGGATCGTGGCGGTGACAGTGCGTCCTATCAGTCAATCATCACCATACCGGCCAACTGCACAGCGCAAGACTGGGGCCTGATCTCAATGGGAGAGGCCGGCCAGGGGGCGTCGACCGTTACTATCGGCGGCATGCAATTGCGTCGGCAGTGATTCTGTTGGCGGGAATTGCTCCCCCTAATTCGGCAATTGGGACGGCATTGCCGGACCTGTTTTGACGCAATGGTTCAAAAGGGATCGCAACGTGCCGAAGCATGTTCAAGCCGTTTCATCGCACGCGGACTTGTGTGCAGTTGCAGCACCGCTTATGGGTCATGGTCAATGACGACAGGCAGAAGCGCAAATCCGGATCGCTCAAGTGGCCGGCGCAAAGGCGGGGGCAAGTGGGCCCACCGCTCAGCGGCGCGCAACGGATCGGTGAAGCGTTCATTGCGTGCCTCGTTCGGGCCATGGTCTCGGTCCGAGTCGCGCTTTTGGGTGCTGAGCGCCTTTCTTGTGATGATATTTGGCATGGCGGGCAGTTGTCGGGTGGACAACGAAAGCCTGATGATCGTGCGTCCTTTGTCGGCGATCGTTCTGGGGTTTGGGCTGTCCAGTCTGACCGTGGAGCAGATCAGGGCCTATCGATGGTTGTTTGTGGTGGCCATAGTCTGTGTTGCGGTGGCGCTTGCGCAGTTGCTCCCTCTTCCTGCTCAGATGATCTATGCCATGTCCGGGCATGGCGTGGTCGCCGAAATCGATCGAGCCATCGGCAATTATGGCGCTCTCCACCCGATCTCGCTTACTCCGACGCTTACCCGCAATGCACTTTGGTCAATGATGGGGCCGTTGGCGGTGCTGGTACTCGGTGTGCAACTTTCCCTGGTTCAGCAGGGGCGATTGTTGCCACTGTTGATCCTGATCGGGATTGCGAGCACGGCCCTGGGCGTGTTGCAAATCCTCGGTGATCCCAAGGGCGTCTTTTACACATTTCAGGATACCGACAATGGTTTGCCGGTCGGGCTGTTTGCCAATCGCAATCACCAGGCCGTGTTTCTCGCGACAATGCTGCCGATGCTGGCTGTTTGGTTGCGAACGACTGAGCCGACCCCTCGTGCGACACAATCTGCACAATCCTTCGGGCGACCGATCGGCGTTGCGGTTCTCGGGGCAAGCCTGCTGCTGATCATTCTCCTGACCGGATCGCGAAGCGGCGTGGTGATTGCCTTGTTGGCATGCTTTGGTTTGCCGCTGGTTATCTATCGACCGGCACCGCGCGGCAGCCGCCCGTCAGGCCGTTTCAGTTCGTTGGGCAATTTGGGGCGCGTTGCGCCGATCGCGCTCGTCGTGTTTACGGGATTGATCGTGCTAGCGGCGGTGTGGGGTAATCGCGCCCTTTCGCTAGATCGCCTTTTCACCAACAATATTGGTGAAGACATGCGGATCCAGATCCTGCCCACCGTTCAATCGATCATCGCTGAATATTGGCCAATGGGCAGCGGCCTTGGCTCGTTTATTGACGTTTTCCGTATGCACGAATCTGCAGATATTTTGATGCAAAAGTCTATGAATAATGCGCATGATGATTGGCTCGAGGCATTGATGACCGCTGGTGCGCCGGGCGCTGCCATCTTGGTTTTTGTGACGGTATTGTGGCTTTCAAGAGTAGCCCTGTTGATCAGGACCAGGTGCTCTTCGGCGCCGCCGTACATGGTTCGCCTTGGTTTTATCATTTTTTTGCTTTATGCCTTGGCATCGTTCACGGACTACCATGTTCAGGACGGGTCTATTTCTTGCCTGATCGTTGTTGTGGCAATCTGGATGAACCCGGCGGCACCGGTGCGTCAAGGGGGTGCTGCGGAATCTGCGAGCTCAGCTCGTGCGAGCGTTGCATGATGACGTTGATACGGTCGACATCCGACGCTGTTTTGTCTGAGGCTGTTTTGGGGGGCAGCAAAACCAAGCTTGCAGGTTGCGCGATTTTTTCAGCGAGCGCAGGGGTTTTGTTTGTGCCCTGCAATACTCTCCTTGATTTCGGGCAGGGGATCGGTGAAGTACGGCCCGGCAGTTTTTTGACGTTGAGACGTTGGTGGGAGCGCAAGCAAAATTCACCGTCAAAACCTATGCGATTCGAGAGTGATCGCTCAACACAGCAGATTGGTCTGATCATGCGATCTAACATTCGAAAAATCGGCTTGGTTACATCGGTATGTCTGGGGTTGCTGTCTGGATGCGCCGGACCGGTCAAATTGGGTGGCGATCCGAATATTGTCCCGGTTGCCGGGAACGCGATGCCCATACCAACCCGCCAGGATTTGACGCCGCAAGAACGCCCATACCTTGTTGGGCCTTTCGATAAGTTGAGCATCAGTGTTTTTGGCATCGAGGATCTGGCCAAGCTTGATGTGCAGGTCGATGCCAGCGGGCGATTGTCATTCCCGTTGGCCGGAATGGTGGAAGTCTCCGGCAAGACGCCGCACGAGATCGAGACCCTTTTGGAAGAGCGGCTGAAAAAAGCATACATTCGCGAGCCGCAGGTTACCGTAAACCTGCAGGATACGCTCAGTCAGTTCGTGACGGTGGAGGGTACCGTCTCCAAACCCGGGCTTTATCCGGTCATCGGGCACATGACCTTGATGCGTGCGATCGCTACCGCACAGGGTACGACGGAATTTAGCCGGCTTAACGATGTTGTCATTTTTCGCACCGTCCAAGGCAAGGAATATGCAGCCTTGTACAATCTGAATGCCGTGCGGCATGGCGGTGTCGCTGACCCTGAAATTTATGCCAATGATGTCGTCATGGTGGGCGATAACCATGCTCGTCGCCTGTTCAAGGATTATCTGACGACAGCCTCGCTCTTGGCCGGGCCGCTCATCATTTTGCTCAACAACAGTCACTTCAAGCTCTGAGCAAGTCCCGCACACCTCATATCTTGAGAAGTATATGGCTCATGCAATGTCTAATGATTTTGATGGTGACGCGGAGCTTGGTGGGGCTTCGAATCCCGCTTGGGCACAAGCGGAGGAAGATGAGCGCTTCCTGCCACCCGTTCTGCTGGCGTACTGGCACACAATGCTGCGTTGGCGGCGGGTATTGCTCGGTGTAATTATCGGCAGCGTGGCGATTGGACTGATCGTGACGATTCTGATGTCGCCGCTTTACAGCGCCAAGGCTGAGATCGAGATCAGTCGTCAGCAAAAGAAAGTCACCAATTACGACGCTCTGGATGCGGCCGAAGGGCCGCAGGATCTTGAATTTTACGCGACGCAGTATGCCTTGCTCAAGTCCAATTCGCTGCTTGAACGCGTTGGCAAGACGTTGCGTCTGGCCGATCGACCTGAGTTTTTTGCGGCACATGGCACCAAGATGGCGGCAGATGCCGAGGCGCGGAGGCGTCAGGTTATTGGGCTTTTGTCCAAGAATGTCACAATTGAACCAGTGCGTAGTTCCCGCTTGGTCGACGTTATCTATACCAGCCGCTCGCCCAAGCTCTCAGCAGAAATCGCCAATGTGTGGGTGCGCGAATTCATCGGTGCGACAACCGATCGGGAATATGATGCGACGGCGCAGGCACGCATTTTCCTTGAGCACCGGTTGAGCGATTTGCGCGCGAAAGTTGAAGAATCTCAACAAAGTGCTATCAACTTTGCTTCGAACAACAATATCATCAATCTTGAGACCAGAGAGGGCCAGGATGGCAAGACGCTGACAGTTCGGACGCTGTCAACGGCAGAGTTGGAGCAGCTCAATCAGGCCTTGCTTAATGCGCGGGCTGACCGCATCTCCGCCGAAGTTCGTGCGAAGGTCGGTAAGTCCGGGGTTTCGCCGGAAGAACTCGGCAATATGTCGTTGGGGCAGATGCGGGAAAAGCGCGCGGAAGTGTCCGGTGAATATGCGCGCCTTCTGACCCAGTTCGAGCCGGAATACCCGACCGCCAGGGCGTTGAAAAAGCAACTTGATGAGCTCGACCTGGCGATCGCAAAGGGGACCACGCAGTTCGGTGCCGAGCGGGAGCAATCCTATCAGCAAGCGCTGAAACGTGAGACAGATCTGCAGGCGCAGGTCGACGCAGCAAAGGCGCAGTTGGACCGTCAGAACCACGCCAGTATTCAATACAGCATTTTTGAACGGGATGCTGACACAAACCGGCAATTGTATGACGGATTGCTGCAGCGATACAAGGAGATCGCAGAGGCGGGCAACGTTGGCGCCAGCAATATCGCCATCGTTGATGCTGCCGAAGTTCCGATCGTCCCGTCTGCTCCTATCCTGCTCGTGAATCTGGCAATAGCCTTTTTCGCCGGGGTCGGGATCTCTGCGATCGCGGTGCTCGCTCTGGAACAGATCGACGAGGGTATCCGTAGTCCGGCCGATGTTTGGAACTTGCTCAAACTGCCCTTGCTCGGCAACGTGCCGAAATCGACGGGCGATCCGCTGGAAGAATTGCTCGACGCAAAGTCGATGCTTTCGGAATCGTATTTTTCGATCCAGACCAATCTGGCGTTTTCAACTGACCATGGACTTCCGCGCACATTTGCCGTGACTAGTACGCGAGAAGCCGAGGGCAAAACGACCACTTCGATCGCGCTCTCTGAAATTATTGCGCGTACCGGTAAGAAGGTACTGCTGATCGATGCTGACTTGCGCTCACCGAGTGTTCACCATCGCATGAAGATCGGAAACGCAACAGGGTTCAGCAATCTTTTGGCCGGTGACGACAATCTTTTGGCGAACGTGGTCGACACCGGCAGGCGCGGGCTGTTCGTGTTGACCACGGGGCCGATGCCACCCAACCCAGCCGAGCTTCTGAGCAGTGATCGTTTGCGGTTTGTTATCCAAGGCTTGCTTGAACATTTTGATCTTGTGGTGCTCGATGCTCCGCCGGTACTCGGTTTGGCCGACTCTCCGCTTATTTGCCGGGCGGTAGAAGGCGTCGTTTACGTTGCCGAACCCGGGAAGTGCGCGATGCGCGCAATCCGGACTTCGCTGGAGCGGTTGAAGTTTGTCGGTTCGCGGATTTTTGGCGTTGTCGTAACGAAGATCGATACAAACAATCAGCATTACGGTTTCAGTTACGGCTACGGCTACGGCTTCGGTTACGGCTACAGCTACGGCTACGGCTCCCCCGAAAATGAGCCCACCGTCGGCGCGGCCCGGTAGCGGCGAAGCCGGTACGGACTACAAAGTGATTTGCATGGGATCGAATGTCCTGAGGGGAAGGCATCATCCCTTTTCCAGCAGGTCAATGACAAGTGTCGAGGGCGCCCCCCCCCCCGCGGTTGTTGGGGGGGGCCGCCCCCCCACAAAATCACTACTGTCGCCCGAATAGCCAACAATTTTTTTTTGATGGGGTTATATGGAGGTGGGGTTACTAAATAATCCTTTTTCCAGATGTTAATTTAAATGTGTCGAGCCCCCGGAGGGCTGGTGTGGGGGGGGGGCCCTCGACAGCGTCAGATCAGCATTGTGTCG
>JARLJJ010000367.1 GCA_031291275.1 Formivibrio sp. | reverse complement strand
TCCGACATCCAGCTTGGATCACTGAAGATCGATATTGCTCATCTGCACGGCGTTTGGAACATGCACATGGCAGCGATCGGATCTGCCCTCTATAAACTTGGCATACCCTACGTGGTCAGTTCGCATGGAAGCTTCGCCCCGGGCATCCGACGCAAGCAATCCGTGCGCAAGTGGGGATTCAGAGTGCTGTTTGGACTGCCCTTAGTCAATAATTCCGCATTTGTTCATATTCATTCCCAGGAAGAAGCCAAGGATGCGATAGGCTTTGGTGTCAGCGCTCCGATGGTGGTTGCGGAGCAGGGTTTCAACATGGAGTCGATTCCGCTCCATCTCGAGCCTGAATGGCTCGCAAAGCGGTTCCCCGAGCACAGGAACTCATTCAAAATGCTGTTTCTCGGACGGCTTGACCCCTGGCATAAAGGCATCGATCGCCTCTTGGAAGCCGTTGCGCTTGCACGTGGCAGAGCGACCAACATCGTCTTGTTCCTTGTTGGGCCCCCAAAAAGGAGATACAGTTCTGAGATTCCCAAGATTATAGCGAAACTGGGACTTATGGATCGCGTCGTTCTTGTCGGCCCACTGTACGATCCTCAAGAGAAGTATTCTGCCCTGGCAAGTGCGGAACTGTTTGTACTGACATCCCGATTCGAGGGCTTTCCGCTCACGGTGCTAGAGGCAATGGCGTGCGGAGTTCCAGTATTGGTTACCAGGGGGACCAATGCAGGGGGTATGGTCGCCGATGGGCAGGCCGGAATCGTGTGCGAAGGCAGACCAGAGGAGATAGCCGATGCCATTGTCGAAGCTGCGTCAACGCCGGACGCCCTTCGGGCGATGGCTGCGCGCGGCGTGCAACTGATCAAGACCCAAACGTGGGAAAATACGGCGGCGCTGTTGCTGGATGAGTATGCAAGGAGATTGAAAGGCGACATTGGATGAAAAGGGTGGAGGATCCAGAGAAGCTTAGGGTGGTGACTGCGGAGGCCCTTGCTGAATCGCTCAATTGCGCTGGAATTAACTATGTACTCATCAACGGACTCTACGGTTATCCTTCCGGGATAGGCCGGGACTTAGATATCCTGGTGCGGCCGGAAGATGTTCCAAGCATCGTTGCAAAATGTGAAGAGGCTTGTGAGAAGTTTGGATGGGATCGCCTGTTAGTGCGCTGGAGCCCTTATGGGACATGGCAGCTGTTCTTGATTCGTAAGGACGCTGAGAAACTGTCCTGGCTTGAGGTGGATCCGATGCTCAAGGACACG
>JARLJJ010000366.1 GCA_031291275.1 Formivibrio sp. | reverse complement strand
GTTGGTGTCGAAGATGTCATGGCCCTGCTCCTGTCGAGAATGAGGCGGATTGCCTCAGCTCTCAACGTAGGAAACAGCGCTATCAATCAGGGATCACGACGGCTGGTCGGAGCCACCCTACCGCGCGAGCGGTTTAGTCCTGACCAGGTGAGCAGACGTTGTGCTGTTCATGTGCCGACATCGGCTAAGACCGAGGATATGCCATTGAGCTAATGACAGGAATGTCCGCTGTAGGCCAAACGTGACGTTTGGTTATGATTAAGGTGCCGACTGTTATAGGAACTAAAACTGAGGTGTCCCCGGGTTTAGCGCCAAGGGCGTTTTCGCATTTACGGGGGGCTGGCCTTTCCTTGTTACGTTACCTGTCGAGGATCTTGTTGGGATGAAGCGAACAGTATCGTTTCATTTCTTTTGTTATAAATACTCATATTGCGTAATGGAGCGCTTCATGTCGGAACTTGCGAAACGGGAAGAAAACGGAGAGAAGAGCGAAACGCTGACGCAGTCCATTTTGTTATCGAGATTCTGGGTCCTGAAGCGGTCGGCGGACGTCGACGGCGCAGATTTCCTGGTACAGCGACAATGTGACGATCTAGTTGAGCTCCGCCTCCGCGCGCGCGAAATACAAATCCTGGGAATTGTCCAATCAAAGTACTTCGAAAACTCAAACCGGGTGAATGTACAAAAAGCTTATGTGCTGGACAATGATCAACCACGCAAGGAGTTTTTCTGCAGTTTGCATACCCACGACGAAGAAGGCGAACGTATGCATTACTTCTTCTCGGCGGAAGACATCGTCAAAGAATTTGAGGTGTCGAGCTGCGGGGAGTTTTACTGGTTTTCCCTGACGAAAGAACGGCAGTACACGGAATACAAAAATCCAAAAGATCGATTCGTTCTCGATAAGATTGAACGCGGTATGAACGTGGCCGAGGGAAATGCGAACAGGGGTTTCCTTCAGAAGAAACTCAAGATGTTCGCGACACCGACGATGCATTTGCAGAAAGTACCGAATTTCCAATACACACTTACGATCGTCAACGATGTTCACATGGTTACGGTGAAGAACATGACCACCGGTTTCAGTCGCCCATTAGAAGCAAGGCGCGACCTCTACCAAAACCAGGGGGATTTTTACTGGGGGGATGATTACACTGGCTGCCAGTTCCTCGCCGTATCGATTCTGGCTCACCATTTCGATGGGGATCTTCCCGAAGGTGCTCCGGTTGACGCACTGCGTGACCTGTTGCGGAGCCTGGATGACAGTTCTACGTATGTGATCAAGAGCCAGACACTTTGTAATCTCATTGACGACACGGTGCACCAGCCTAACCGGTTGAAGGAACTGGAAGCCGAATTCGACATGTACTTGGGCCCAGAAGATATTGCATTTTTTGAAGTGGTCAGCATGCTCGGTACAACTCTGACCATTCGATGTGCGAATGGTATTGAGTCTGTCGTAGATACTGCCGAGTACGACCAGAAGCTCGACCCCATGCTCTGCGCGATTAAAATCTTCCTCCCTGGAATAGAGCGTAACGCCGAGCCTACCGGCAAAACTTTAGCAATACGGTTGTCAGTCGAACGTGATGCAGGGACCGGGAAAGTTGTTCGGATTCTCGACGTATTCGACATGCACAAGTTGCACTAGTGAAAGATCAACTAACTGCTTGAGGATGAAATCAAGGTACCGCTGGGGTGGGAAACTGAAAATTGGCAAAGTGGAAATTGATCTGATGTTCGCCAAATAGCTACTCTCGGTTACCGGCCCATCAGTAGCAATCTGGCCTGAGGTCAGCAATGGGCACGGAGCCGTCCTGCGCCTGTGAAGAAAGCGGCCACTCGGCCGCGCAGCCGACCAACGACAGCAATCTGCGTGATACCAGCCATTGAAACGCACCATCGTAAACGGCAGCAAAGGCCGATTATGTAGACTGCATGATTATGTGGAGTTGAAGCTGTGATTGCCATTGGACTCCTTGCTTTGGCATGGGAAGCGCCGAGTCCACACTCCACATAATCATGCACCCTGCGCGAAGCCGCCAAATCGGCTGTGAGTACAATCGCCGCACGTATTCAACATGAATCGGCCTTGATGCTCGGCAACATCGATATATGTGGCTGATATTGCTTCAGTTGGCAAGCATATAAACTCGAAAATTATGTTGCATGTACTTCGGCCTCTACTGTCGGCACGCCGCTTGTAGACAAGCTTCCGACATTGATTGGTTGTGTCGCTCAACATAATCAGGTGGTCTACATAATCGGCCTTATGTTGAGCTCCACATAAGGCCGAACAGCGGGCAAACTCGTCACATGACGGCTGGAGAGATCGGGTAATTCCGTCGAGTGCGCTCTGTTTCGTTGCAATCTGAAATGGACCTGTTGTTTCAGCGAGTTGTTTGGTCTGTCCCGAAGTTTATCCACAGAATTTGTGGATAAATACCGAGGCGAGACATAGCACGGTCAAAGCAAGACCGCAACTGCATAACCTCAAAATAAATGATTCTTGCGAATCTATTCATCACTATCGTGCCATGAAATCCCGCCCTTCTTGGGCGGGATTATGCCGTGCACACTAAGCGACGAGACGCAGCGCGGTATCGAGCGCCTTCTGTTTGAGCTGCGACCCTTGGCCAAACCAGGCCGAATCGAGACGGTAGTCCTGACTGCGCGCCCGGCGTTGGTGATCCACGTATTCCGTGACAGCATTGAGTAGGCCCCAGGCTGTACCGCGACTGCCTGCCAGTAGCGAACCCATCCCTGCACCGCTATATAAGGCAGTGGCCTGCTGCATCGCCTTGGATGTCGGTCCACCTTCCAGATCCAACACCTGTTCATTCAGCACATCGCTAAAAAACTGCGTGGCTTCCAAACCAGTGACAGGGCAGTTGGCCAGATCCTTGATATTGGCGATAAAGCTATCCCAAGCCGATAGACCAATTCCCAGAGCTTCCTTCACCGCTTTCGGATCGAACTTGGTCGAGTGCGGTACCTTCACTGCACCAGAGTTATCCGCCACCGCCATCTGCAAGGTGTTATTGCAGACCACGCGTACGGATGTGAACTGCGCCGTCGTGCAGAGTGTGCCATCGCAACTGGTGGCAAGCAGCAAATACGCTTTTACCCGATCCCCTCCCTTGATCAGTGTTTCCTGACCAGTCCGCGCCAATGCCCAGAGCTTCTTGCCGCCCTTGAGGACACCCGCTGTTTCCAGCTCAAAGCCACCTGCAGAGACCAGATCATTATAGAAGTGCAGCACTTCTTCGGGTTGCACGACCTTGTACCGGTTCGATACCACTGACAGTGGCGCCAGGGTGTCCGACCGATACAGCACTTTCGAATCCGCATGGGTACGGATATGCAGTCCATCGTTTGCCACATTGAACAGAACCGGACTGTCATTGATAGACCAGTCCATGCCTGCTTCGGTGATCCAACGTTCAATCGACTGATTGGCCGACAGGCGATTACCCAAACCGTGCCAAGGCTCTTCACGAATAAACGCCATGGTTTCGACTAAATGTGCCATGAGAAATACCTCCGGATAAAAAGGAAATAAAAACCCCAACTCGATGGCTGGGGTTTAGGGGGAATTGAATAGCTTGTGTATTACATAAAAGGTGACGCAGTCAAAGCCATGCGGAAATCGTTGTGCCGACTCAGTTTAGTGATATGTATTTGAAATTATTTAGAATAAATATTTACAGATATCTTGTATATAGTATGGAGTGAGTAAATTAGGTGTGAATTGCTATATTTACAGCTTTTGCCAAAGCACGGCGGGGCAATATTATAATATTGGTGAATTGTACGGTATGCTTAAATATGGTTATTTTCCGGTATAGATATTATTCTAGGTATTCTAATTTATTGTTATATCACCATTCATCATAAAACTATATCACCACTCTACTGCGTTTCACCCTACAACGACTGTAGCACAACAGCAATACACCATTAGCCAATTACCGTGAATGACCACACAAAGCCATCCCCCAAAGGATGGCGTTTTCATTTGTAGATCAATACGCAGCTTCTTTCTTTCCATCCATTAACCATCAAGAAGAAAATCATGTTTAACTACACCAAAGAAACATTTTCAGCACAAGAACGTTTCAATGTTCAAAGTTGGGATTACCAAGAAGACAGCAACTTTACCAGTCTGATCAATTACATTAACTGGTTGTTCGGGAAGCGGTCTAAGTTGTTGGTTGTTCGGATCGACCTTTCGTTTAGAGTTGGGGCGCAGGGGCAATACGATGCTGAATATGCTCGAGAATGCTTTCAACGCCTACTGAACAATAGTCGGTGCAATAGAATATTCAAAAACAAAATAGGTCATATCTGGGGATTGGAATGGGGTATGGACAAGGGGTTTCATTACCACTGCATTTTCCTATTCGATGGGCATGAATCAAATCGCGATGAGCCGATAGGGCATTTAATTGGACAGTATTGGCGGGACGCTATCACTGGTGGCACAGGCTACTACCGCAGCTGCAATGACGATAAATATAATCTGGCAAGACTGGGGCAACCAGTCGGCATGGGGATGGTCCATCGCAACGACGTAGTCATGCGTGAAAACTTGGCTTGGATATCCACGTACCTGCTCAAAGACGTGGAAAAAGGAGAACAGCAGTTACGTGCGGTGTTGCCTGAAAGCCTGAAGCGCTTCCGGACGTTTGGGCATGGGGAGATGCGTTAAGACAGTGATGGATAGAATAGGTGCGGGTAAGCGAACTCGTGAAGAGACGCTAATTGGATGAAGATAGGATCAGCAAATTTCAGAACTATCGAACGATTGACCATCTATGCGAGTTTTATGCCAATCATTTAATGCGTCGCCACAATTTTTGACATCAAAATAATGTTCTTTTCCCTTATTAGTACACCATTTAACACTGTTGCCCGTACTTGCTTGTAAATTTGTATACGTCCCATCATCGCGCCAGCGTTTCAATATTTCAATAACCTTTCTTGCACTTGCCTTGGAGCCGGTTTCACATTCAATTTCCCATGCGGCTTTAACAACCAACTTTCTAATATAAACCCTTGGGCATTTACCAGGAATTAAATTCCCTGATTTTTGCTTATTTGATTTTTCATTCTTATTATCATCTTGATTAATTGTTTTAGTTTCTTTATTGGTTGCTTGCATTTCTTGATTTACTACTTGCGCTTTTTGGGATTGAAACCGTAAGAGAATTCTCTCTTTTTTGCAGAATTTTATTGCATCATTCCTGAAAATGTTTGTTGTCCATGAAACAAGGTATGGATCGTAATTGTCAGTGAACACTTTTTTCTTTTGCGCAAACATGTTCCACAATTCAATATCGCCATTTTTTACTAAAGTGACGATGTTTCTTGCCAAGTACTGCTTATATTCATTTCTGTAATAAGTGCAACGTTTTAAAAAGTGGCATTCCGCGCACTTGCAATTCTGTATTGATTCTGTTGCTGTATTCGTAGCAATATTTTCAATATTGATATTTGTCCGATCAGATGAAGGTAAGGGGTTAGCTGCTTTGCTGTTGTGAATGCATGGTTGTTTTTCTTCAACTATTGCATCAAATAAAAGACCAACACCAAATACCTTTACGTCATCTTGTATTGGAAGTGTGACTTCATGAAGATAATCAAAATCAACATCTTCCTGCATGGGGGCCTCAGCTGGTAGCGAGTGGTTATTTAAGAAAATCGAGAGGGGTTTGTGGAAAATTTTACACCAAAAATGAGAGTTACGAAGTCACAAGCTTAAGGAAAGATGCACGTTGGTTAGCATCTGCGCAAAGCTATGTCATTCCCTGATTCTGTTGTTCCGGATGTGCTGGGAGGTAATCAGTGGGTGATACCGAGCCGGAATCATGCAGATCGGTCGTGCACCAATTTAAGCCGTTTTCTTGCGGCCCTTGATCGGTATCACGTTGTAGGGTTTGCCGGTAATCAGTGCGTCCAACAGCCCCGCCCATTTGTTCAAAGCATCGCGGCGTTCGTCGAAATAGTCGTGCTGGTTGTAGATCCCTTCCACGCCTTTGAGCTTATGATTCAGACAGCGTTCTGCCACGTCAGATGACACGCCCAGTGCGGCCAAGTGGGTGCGGGCAGTGCGGCGCAAATCGTGGATCGTGAACGGCTCCAGTACATGCTTGACCTTGGCGAGTGCCACAGACAGGGTGGATTCACACACATGCGGCAGCATCCGGCTTTGCATCTTTCGTGCGGGCAGCACATACGGACTAGCCCCGGCCAATCGTTTCAGCGTTTCCAGCCATTCCAGAGCCAGCGCGGGCAAAGGTATATCTATCGCTTCGCCGGTCTTGGTGCGATCTTGGGGTAAGTGCCAGATGGCGGCAGGTAAATCAAACTCATCCCAGCGGGCGGCAAGTAGTTCCATCTTCCGCACACACAGCAGCAACAGCAGCTTGATCGACAGATCGTTTTCCACGCTGAACCCTTTGGCGTTCGGCATAGCTTCAAACAGTTTCGCCAGATCGTCACGCGACAAGGCACGACTGCGCGAATCTTCTTTGCCGCCTGCGTCCGACAGATCAAAGGCGCTGGCCGGGTTCACTTCCATCATTTGCCGTTTGATGCCGTAATCGAACACGCGGCGAATCCAGCGCAGCACATCGTTGGAAATTGTTGGCGCTCCTCGCTTCACGATAGCTTGCAGCATGGCGTCGATATGGCGTGGTTTCACTTCATCCAGCTTGAGCTTGCCGATATTGGGCTTGATGTCTTTCTCAATGCGGGCACGGACGATATTGGGATGCTTCCAGCGACCAAGAATCATGCGCTCAAAGTATTCATCGGCCAGTTGGCCTACGGTAATGGCTGCTTTCTCGGCCTCAATCGCAGCAGATGCCTCTGCTTTGCGGGTCTGCTTTTCTGCGGCAACGTCATAACCCAAGGCGATACGGGCATTCATTTCCTTGGCGGTCTTGCGGGCATCGGCAAGTGATAGATCGGCGTAACTGCCCAGCACCATAGGGCGCTGCTTGCCATTGATTGAGTAACGCAAAACCCATACAGGAATGGCGTAGCTATCGCGGTAACGCAGCCCAAGCCCATTCCCATCGCTTCGCAGTTCGAAATGTTCTCCGGCCTGTATCCAAGCCTTAATTTGCATGTCGGTTAGCTTCGCCATTTCCGTACCTCTTTGTAGTACACCTAAATCAAGCGTTGCCAAGCAACGGGGTACTTATAGGTGTACTAGGTAAATCCGCAATTTGATGCTACGCCATGATACGGGAAGGAGCAAGAAAAAACCCGCATACCTTGTGGAATGCGGGTTTGTGAATTGCAGTGATACGCAGTGAAACATTATTCAATGTTTTGTACTTGCTCGCGCATCTGTTCGATCAAGACCTTGAGCTCCATCGACGTGCGGCTGCTTTCCACTGCAACGGATTTGGAGCCCAAGGTATTGGCTTCGCGGTTGAGCTCCTGCATCAGGAAATCCAGGCGCTTGCCGGCGTTGCCGCCCTTTTTCAGGATGTGGCGCAGCTCGCTGATATGGGCGGTCAAGCGATCGAGTTCCTCGGCCACGTCGATACGCTGGGCGAACATCACGATCTCCTGGCGAATGCGTTCATCATCCTGGCCGCCGAGCGCGTCAATGAAACGCTGGGTCAGGCGTGCCTCGTAATCTGACACGATCTGGGGCAAACGCGGGCGAATTTTTTCCACCAGCACTTCCATCTGTGCTGCGCGGTCTTGCAACAGGCCAGCAAGCTTTTCGCCTTCGCGAGCGCGGTTGGCGAGAAAATCCTCAAGCGCGGTGTCGAGCAAAGTCAGTGCTGTGGCTTGCAGGGTTTCTGGTGGCAGGGCATCGGTGGCCAGTACGCCGGGCCAGCGCAGCACTTCGCCAACCGACAGCGCTCGCGCCTCCGGGGCGAGGGCGGAGAGCTCCCGGCCAAGGTTGAGCAGGCTTCCCGCCAAGGTGCGATTCAGCTGCAGGTTGGAGGAATCCACGCCTTGTTGTGAATTGAAGGCGATACGGCATTCCACTTTGCCGCGATTCAGTCTTGCCGCCAGTTTTTCGCGAATCGGGCTTTCCAGTGCGCGAAACTCCTCCGGCAGACGCAGCGACACGTCGAGAAACCGATGGTTGACGGCACGCAGTTCAACCAAAAGTGTGCCTTGTGGCCATTCGCGCTGTGCACTGGCGTAGCCGGTCATGCTGTAGATCATGTTTTTTCCATTCTGATTGTTGATACACTGACTTCATATACGGAGTTTCTTTACTTTCCCCGTACCAAAACCCAAAATTCACCATCGAATACCCAGAGTATAGCGAATCCCCAAGGATGGCGAACCCAAGCGTTGAACCGCTCGCACGCGGTTACCAGTTACAGAACTACACCATTGCCAAGCTGCTTTCAGCGGGCGGGTTCAGTATTGTCTATCTGGCTCACGACGAAAATGATTACCCCGTCGCGATCAAGGAATACTTGCCCAACTCGCTGGCGCTACGCCGTGAAAACGATGCATTGGTTCAAGCCAACAATAGTGAAGGCAGTGCCGTGCTATTCAAGCACGGACTGAAATGTTTCTTTGAAGAGGGCAAAACGCTCGCGCGCATCAGCCATCCGAATATCGTGCGTGTAATCAATTTCTTTCGCGCCAACGAAACCGTCTACATGGTGATGGATTATGAGCGTGGCCGCACTCTGCAGAAGGAAATCCAGCTCAAGCGTGACCGCGAGGGCGTGAGTGAAGAGCTGATCCGCCATGTGTTTTATCAGCTGCTTAGTGGCCTGCGCGAAGTCCATTTGCACAAGATGCTCCATCTGGATATCAAGCCGGCCAATTTGTATATCCGCAAGGATACGACGCCGTTGCTGCTGGATTTCGGTTCGGCGCGCCAAGCCCTGAGTGGCGATTATGGCCGCCTGGCTCCGATGTATACGCCAGGTTTTGCCGCGCCAGAGCAATATCGACGCACTGAACCGATGGGGCCGTGGACCGACATCTATGGGATTGGCGCCTCGATGTATGCCTGCATTGCCGGTCTACCGCCACCGTCGGCTGAAGCGCGCGAAAAGGATCCTAAGCCACTCAAGATTGAAGCGGCTTTTGGTGACCGGTACTCGCCGGAGTTGCTCGCCATTATCGAACAATGCTTGAGGCTCGATCACAATGAACGGCCGCAAAGCGTGCATCAGTTGCAAAAAATGTTGCTGGCGCCACGCTCCAGTCCGGTAAAGAAAGTTATCAGGCTGAATATGTTCAAGCGCGCATGGCTTAACATGACCCGGCCTATTGCAGAAGAAAGCCGATGAAATTCACCATCTATCAAGACAGCCGCAAGGGCGGTCGCAAGTATAACGAGGACCGGGTGGGGTATTCCTATAGCCGGGATGCGCTGCTGATGGTGGTGGCCGATGGCATGGGCGGACATCTGCATGGCGAGGTGGCTGCACAAATCGCCGTCGAACTGATTTGTGATCAATTTCAGAAGCGGGCCAAGCCGGTGTTGCCACGCCCGGCGCAGTTTCTGAGCGAAACGCTTAACCTGTGTCACGATGCGATTTTCAACTATGCCTCCAACCATCACATGGTGGAAATCCCGCGCACGACCTGTGTGGCGTGTCTGGTGCAGGACGGCATCGCTTACTGGGCGCATGTGGGGGATTCGCGCCTGTATCTGGTGCGCGAAGAGAAAATCGTTGCCCGTACCCGGGATCATTCCAAAGTGCGCAAGATGGTGGATGCCGGCTTGATCACGGCTGAAGAAGCCAAGAGCCATTCCGAGCGGAACAAGGTCTATACCTGCCTGGGGGGCTACTATCCGCCTGAGATTGAGTCCGGAGGCAAGATAGTGTTGTTGGATGGGGATACGTTGTTGTTGTGCTCTGATGGCTTATGGGGCGTACTGGCAGAAGAAGAATTTACCCATTTTCTGAACGATTTCCCGGTCTTGTTTGCTTTGCCGCAGCTCATGGATCGAGCTGAAATACGCGGAGGACGCGATAGCGATAATCTTTCTGCCATTGCGCTGAATTGGCATGACGATGATGAATCGGCAAAACAAGAGCACGATTTCATTTCGACCCAGAAGCTGGATGCCAATACGATCAGCACGCATATCAGTCATTTGAGTGCAGACGATGGGCCGGCCGAAGTCACCGAGGACGATATCGAGAAGGCTATCGCCGAGATTCAAATGGCGATTCGCAAGTATTCGAAGTAGGCGGCTGCGCCTTTGCATCTTGCAGTCGGGTGGTGCTCGGAATCCTCATGTACTCACATGTACATTCCGGTTCCTGTGCTCCGGCCTCCTGCAATCTGCTTTGGCTCGCTCGCCTACTAGAATGAGCTAAGCTCGAAAGAAACTAATAAGCGCCCTTGCCGGTCAAAACCGTACGCACCGTCTTGCACAGGATCGCGATGTCGTACCACAGGTTCCAGTTCTTCACGTACCACGCGTCGAGCGCCACGCGCTCGGCGTAGGTGGTTTCGTTGCGGCCGGATACTTGCCACAGCCCGGTCAAGCCGGGACGGGCTTCCAGATAGAAATCAACACGTTCGGCGTAACGTTCCAGCTCGGCTTCGATGATAGGGCGCGGGCCGACCAGACTCATTTCACCCTTCAGGACATTCCATAGTTGCGGAATCTCATCGAGGCTGGTCTTGCGCAGGAATGCGCCAATTGGCGTGATACGCGGATCGTTCTTCAGCTTGAAATCCTTGTCCCACTCGGCACGGGCTTCGGCGCTACTGGCAAGCAGCTGTTCGAGCACTTCCTTCGAGTTGTGCACCATGGTGCGGAACTTCCAGCATTTGAATAATTTGCCGTTCATGCCCACGCGGACATGGCCGAAGAACACCCCGCCCGGCCCCCCCTGGCGTTTTATCTGCCAGCCCACATAAGCAAAGAGTGGTGAAAGCAGCAGCAGGCCGCAGCATGCGCCAAAGAAATCAAAGATGCGCTTCAACACCATCAGCGATGGCGTGGCCAGATTGTTGCGCACGCGCAGCATCAGTACTTCGTGGCTGAAGAAATGATTGGCGATCACGCCGAACAAGGGTAGTCCTGCCAGCGGCGGGATTACATGCAGATCCTTGTAATGCAGGCTCAGGAGCTCGATTTCCACTTGTAGTGTCCGCAGCTCATCCTCGTTCACCGCAATGGTGACGTGCGGGTGATTCTGGCTTTCCAGCCAAGGCAGTAATTCACCCGCCGCCAGCCGTACCACTGGCAGGGTGCGATCCGCTGCCACTTCAAGCTGGGCTGGACCGAGACCATTGACTGCGATGAAATTACGCACATCAAAACCCAGCAAAGGTTCACTCTGCATCGCCTGCCAGGCATCCACAGCGTTTTGACCGCCCCCGATAATGACCGTGGGTAATTGCCATTGCCCCCATTTGAGCAATTGGGCTTTCATATTCGAGCGCAGCAGCGGCAATAGCATCAATGCCAATCCCCACGATACCGGCCAGAGAAAACGCGAAATGGGCCACTTGGCAAACAACACCACCATCCCGTTGAGCAGTGAAGCCAAAACCAGGCTTTTGAGGATTTCCAGCAGCTCGTCCCAAAATGGCAGGCGCAAGCTGTAATGGCCACGCCACCAGAAGGTACTGACCGTCAGTAACGTGAGGAAGAGAAAGGCCAACGCTTGCTGTTCACCTTCTACTTTCCACCAATAAACGAATCCAGGCCCGATGCGATGTCCGCGCAACATGACCAACAAAACGACTGCGCCGGCAAATGCCAGCATCAGAGCCAGAAAATCGGCCAGAGCCAGCCAGGGTTTGGCCTTCTCGGCGTGATGTTGAACTGCCATTTAAATCCTCAAATGCTTGGAAAAGTGCTTTTATTCATGAAACCACCCGGAATTTTCCGGGTGGTTTTTGCATGTCTGACAGCGTTATTCGTGGTGCTGGCTATCCAGGCCGTATGCGTGGTCCAGCACCCTGATCATGGTTTCGAGCGAATAGTATGTTTGGGCATACGCCTTGGCTTGTGCCCCCAGTCTGTGCCGCTCTGCGCGGTTCGCAATCAGCGGGGCAAGATGGGCGAGGAAATCATCACAATTATTGGCCAGCCAACCGGTCTTGCCATCTTTGACCAGGTCGCGGTTGCCAACCACATTGGTCGCCACCACCGGCAAGCCGGCGGCCATGGCCTCGATCACGGCAACCGGCAGGCCTTCCCAGCGCGAAGTCTGGATATAGATATCGAGCGTGGCGAGCTGGCGCAATGCTTCGGCACGATCCACCCAACCACTGAGTTTCACCCCAACCCGTTTCAATGCGGTTTCGCCCGCTTCATCGCCGCCACCGATCCAGACAAACTCGATGCCTTTGCCATGCAAGGCACTGGCGATGCTGGCAAATAGTTCCGGATTGCGTGCCAGCGCGACGCGACCGACGGTACCGATGCGCACGATATTGTCGTTACCCAGTGCCGGTGGAATGGCCGCCAAGTCAATCGCGTTGTTCACCACGATAACGTTCTGGCTCAGATTGGCGCGAATTTGTTCGGCCTCGGAAGGTGAACAGGCAATAAAAGTGACAGGAATCCGTGCCAGTATCTTTTCAATCAGCAGGAAGACGGCGTTTTTCATCCGCCCTTCGGCGTGTTGCAGGAAGGAAAGCCCGTGTGGAGAAAAGAACCAGCGGGGGCCCGGGTAGAGCAGGCTGGCCAAGCGGCCAAGCGCACCCGCCTTGCTGGAATGCAGATGCACGACATCCGGCATGATGCGTTTGAGTTCCGTCATCAGCATGCGCGTAGCGCGCCAGTCTGACCGCGGATTGATCGCCCGGATCATGGGTAATTGAATGAACTCAATATGTGTATCAAACAGCGCGCGCCAGTTGTCTGGCGTTTCCTCACGTACCGAGTGGATAACGGTGACGGCATGCCCGGCCTGCGACTGGCAATTGGCCATCGCGCTGACCATTGACAAGGTGCCAGCGCCGAAGGCTTCGACGACGTGAACGATAGCGGCCATCAGGTGCGGCCTCCGCGTAGCCATGACTTTATCTTGAATACCAATGTATATGGCATCACCAGCAACAACAAGGTACGCAGCATGCCGAACCACGCCGCGTAGGTACGGTCACGATTGCGCCACTGCAGCTTTAGCCGGGATTTGAGCTGCTTCTTGCGTTTGGAAAGCGAGATGCCCCCCGGGTCGAGTTCGTAGCGGATCAGCACATCAGGCAGGTTGGCCACGGGGAATACCTTGGCGAACTCCCAGAACAGGCCGTAATCCTCGGCCGCCGGAATATCGAGCGGATAAGTGCCGGTGGTTTCGATGGCTGCCATGTAAAACATCACTGTCGGATGGATGAAGGCCGAATTGGATTTCAAGGCCCACCAGATCGCACGGACGTGGGTGGGATGGTGCAGCACAAATTGCTCAACGCCTTGTTGATCGACAAAGCTGGCCGCGCCGCCGAGCAGGGCGACATCCGGGTGGGCTGCAAGATACGCGGTTTGCTTGGCGAAGCGGTCGGGCAGGTTCTCGTCGCCGCAGTCGAGGCGCGCCACCAGCTCGTAGCCATGCTCGTCAATCCAGGCCAGCCCCGCATTCAGTGCGTGTTCGATGCCCTGGTTCTGCGGCAGGCGCAGGAAGTGGATTGTGCCCTGCGCGGAAAAAGCGGCGCGTGCAGCGGCTTCGTCGAGCGGCTTTTTTACACTGCCGTCATCAACGACCAGGATATCGCAGATTTCATCCTTGCCGATAGAGGCCAGCGATTTCGCCAGCCCATCCGGGTTGTTGTAGTGCGGGATCAGGCAGACCAGTTTGTTCATGACCACGATTTGATGCCTAAAAGTCGTTTCACACGTTGCGCCAGCCCAAACGGAATCACTTGCCAGGCCAGCGGTTTCAGCAGCAATAATGCCGAGCGCGGCGTCCAGTCGAAATGTCGCCACAGGATTTTCAGCCGCGTACGCTGTTGCAACTTGCGCTTGGAAAGCGAAATGCCGCCTGCCGCGTATTCGGTCCTGACCAGCACTTCGGCTAGATTGGCGGTCTGGTAGTGCGCGACAAACTGCCAGAAATAGGCAAAATCCTCCGCCGCCGGGCAATCGGTCGGGTAAAGGCCGATCTGCTTCACCGCAGCGATGCGGAACATCACGGCCGGATGGGTGAAGGCGTTGTCATCGTGCATCTGGCGCACGATCTCGGCGTGGCTTTGCGGCTGGTTCAGCGTGAAGCGGTCACCGGTTTCGTCGAAAAACACCACCGCCGAACCCAGCAACGCCACGTCCGGATGGGCATCCAGAAATGCCGCCTGCCGCGCACAGCGGTCGGCTACGTTCAAGTCGCCGCAATCGAGGCGTGCCGCGTAGTCGTAACCGGCATCGACGATGGCCGCCAGCCCCGCATTCAGCGCATGTTCGATACCGCGATTTTGCGGCAGGTAAAGGAACTTGACCTCGCCCTGTGCGCGCCACGCTGCCCTGGCCAGTGCTTCGTCGAGCGGCGCGCGCGTGCTGCCGTCGTCGACAACAAACGCATCGACGCATTCGTCCGCACCGACCGAGGCGAGCGAGGCCGCCAGGCCGTGTGGGTTGTTATAGTGCGGAATCAGCAGGGCGAGTCGGGGCATGATTTATTTTTTCAGGGCTTTTTTCGCCAAGGCCGGAAGTTGTCCTTTGCTTTGCTGTAATTGCAGCGTTTCCAGCTCGGGAATCTTGATCTTGTTGTTATCCTGCTTGATGGTCTGGTAAGCCTTTAGCGCAAATTCCCAGCCTGCCTGCGGATTATCAATCGGTTTTCCTGCGGCAAATTGGGATTTCATATTGCCTGCGAGGTATGCCACGAGCAGCATGCGTCTATAGTTTTCTTCCTCGGCTTTACTGTCTTTGGCTTTGCCAAAAATCCAGGGCGTAGTCTTGAGGCTCAATTGAACCGAGACTTGTTTGCTGTTTTCGGCAAACAGCATGATGGACTGAGCGGCAGCAGGCGCTTCCAGTCCGAGGAAACTGTTTTCCAGTACCGCGATGGCTTTTACGGCATCTTCTTTGCTCGGTATTGCGGCGGCAGTGGATTGATTGGGGGCCGTGGCCGGTGCTGATGCTGCGGTGGCCGGGCTGGATGCACTCACTGGCGCTGATGCAGCGCTTGGGGCGGATGCAGATGCAGCAGGCAGGTCTGCCGCCTGGGCTAGCGGGACCAGAATGCTGGAAACCAGCAGTGTGCGAATCAAAATATTCATTTAAATCTCCTGAGAAAATAATTTGCAGGTGGGTACTGATCAAATCGAAGTACGACGACAATTCCGGTGTCAGGGTAAACGTTGGACTTCTTATATTCGGCCCAATTCACTGATGCTACGTTTCATCACAATCATTCCGATATCTTGAATATCAGTCTTGAACGGTATCTCCAAAATGGGATTGAATCCCATGTGCTTGTAAAAAATCTGGGCCGCTTTGTTAGTTTTAAGAACGTCTAGCCAAACACATGGCTCTGCCTTTGTAAGAGCAAGTTCGAAGACCCGGTTGACCAGGATTTTGCCGATGCCCATCCCTTTTGCGTAGCGTAATAAATAGATTTTTTGTAGTTCTGCACCAGTCTCTTTGTTCTCTGGCAGTGGTGAGTGCCAGTTGATTTTAGCGAAGCCGACAGGTTCGCCATTCGCACTGCGTGAAGCAATCAGCCAAGTATTTTTTTCCGGAACCGATAAGCTGGCAGAAATTGTGTCCTCTGAAAAATCACGCTCCAAAAAATAACTCAGACCCTGCTCTGTCCAAATGTCGGAAAAATGCTCGCGGTAAGTATTGAGGCCAATTTTTTGTAGGGACCGACAGTCTTCTATGCCTGCAATACGTATATGCATGATTTCGCTCAGCCGCGTAGGTCGAATAAGCCGTAGGCGCCATACGACGTATGTGTTTTTAATCTCCATGCGGCGGAAGGCGCTACGCTTTTCCGGCCTACCGATTCAATGCCCTTTTTTCAGCAACGCCACCCACTTCCCCAGCAACACCTCCAGCGCGTAATCCTGCGCCCGGTTTTTCAGCCATTTGCCGATTTCGGCATGCTGCGGCAATTGCGCGGCGATTTTAGCCGCGAGCGCCGCGCCCGTCGCTTCCTGCACGACAAATTCGTTGACCCGGTTCTGGAAGAAATCGTTCACGCCGCCGGAATCGGTACTGACTACCGGCAGGCCGACCTGCATCGCTTCGAGGACGACCAGGCCGAAGCCTTCGAAGCGCGAGGTTAACAGCAGCCAGTCGGCGCGGCGCATGAATTCGCTCACACCGCCGATCTGGCCGTGGAAGTGTACGGTCAATTGGCGGCGAAGGGCTTCGCTTTTTACCCAATCTTGCAGCGGGCCTTCGCCCAAGATGGTGAGCTCGGCGGCCAAACTTCGCGCGGCAAGGGCTTCGAGCGTATCGAGCCACAGGTGCGGCTGTTTTTCCTCGGCAATGCGGCCGACAAACAAGAGTTGCAGTGGCGCCTGCGGTTCGCGACTGGCGGCCGGGGCGGAATCCGCCGACAGCGCTTCGACGAAGTTGGGCATTACCTGCCAGCCCGCTTGCACCGGCAGGCCAAGCCAGCGCGCGAACGACTGGCGCGTGTGGTCGGAGACGCAGAGGATTTCCGGCAGGCGGCGGTAGATGAAGCGGCAGGCAGCGCGATGGATCGGGTTCATGCGGGCGAAGTTGTCTAACTCTTGCATCGGGCCATGCACCCAGCCGATCAGGCGCTTTTTCAGGCCGAGAGTCGCAGCCCAGGCCATATAGAGCGGCATCAGGAAAGTCGCGGCGATCGCCACATCGGCTTCCCTGGCAAGAGCGCGTGCGGCGCGCCAGCCGGCCAGCCAGGTCCACGGCTTTTTGCCGTGCCAGCGGGAAGAGAGATCGACTACGCGCACGCTGTCGGTCTGCGCGGTCCACAGGTTGCGCTTGCCGCCCAGCATGGCGATGGTCACGTCAAAGCCGCGCGCGGCAAGCCCCGCGGCAACCAGCGTGACGCAACGCTCGACCCCGCCCAGCCCCAGGTCGCGCACGAAGAAGACGATTTTCATCGCAGCCCCTTGAGCCAGCCGCCGATGCGCGGACCGGCGATGCAGCGGGCGAGCTGGCGCAGGTAACGCCGACCTTCGCTCTTGGGTAGCGGAAACGCGCGGGCCAGCCGTGCCGTGAGCAGTGCCAGGCGCAATCCGGCTTGCGGTGTGCGTTGCAGTGCATCGAGCCAGATCGTGCCGAAGGCGCTGGCGCATTGCGGTTGCCAGGCCTTCAAGCGCAGCAGGAGAACAGCCAACCAGCAGAATTCGTCCTCGGTCAGCAGGCGGGCCGGCTCGGCCAGTTCAATCAGGCGCGCGGCGACGGGTTTGAGTTCTTCGGGCAGATAAGCCGGAATATAGCGTGCGCGCACGCGCTGGCCGGTGGCGCGCATGGCGCGAGCGCGGGTCTGGCTGATCTGTCCGGCGTGGGTGCGGTAATCGAGCAGCACTTGCGGCACGTTGGCGAATTTGGCACCGGACAGCGCCAGCTCGCACCACAGGCCGTAGTCTTCGGCAAACTCGTTGACCGGATCGTACGGATGCACTTTCAGCAGGCTGGTGCGCGCCAGGACGGTCGGATGGGCCAGCGCCACATTGAAGATCAGGTGGGCGCGAATGGCGTCGTCGTCGCTTGGCAGGTGCCATTCACCCCGACGGTCGCCAAAGAAGCGAATCCAGCAACCGCAAATGTCGGCACCGGTTTGTTCAACAT
Organism: Formivibrio sp.; assembly: GCA_031291275.1. Lineage (GTDB taxonomy): Bacteria > Pseudomonadota > Gammaproteobacteria > Burkholderiales > Chitinibacteraceae > Formivibrio. Next base: position 19,804 of record JARLJJ010000366.1, on the reverse strand, counting down.
GCGCGAGCTGCATCTCCAGCCGCTCGGCATGGGCGATATCGTCGGCATCCATGCGGGCGATCCACTCGCCGCGCGCGGCGGCGATGCCTTCGTTCAAGGTGGAGATCAGGCCCCGATTTTCGCGACTGATGATCGTGAAACGCGGGTCCTGGGCGGCGTGCGCTTGCAGGATCGTGCGGGTGGCATCGCCCGATCCATCGTCAATCGCGATGCATTCAAAGTCGCGCCAGGTCTGGCGGCTCAGCGAATCCAATGTTTCCTGCAAGTATGTGGCGGCGTTGTAGCAGGGCAGGACAATCGAGATGCGCGGCGTCATGCGGCAATTTCCTTGTGAATCTTGCGCGCGCGCCACCAGAATGCAGCCAGAATATACGCTTCGACTACGACCACGACCTGTGCTGCGGTGACGGCAGTATTAGCGAGCGGCAGGCAGATGAACAAGAGGCCGACGTTGAGAAAACCGGCCACGATCAGCACGCGGCTGTAATAGCGCTCTTCGCCAAACGGCAGCAGCGTTTGCAGGCCATAAACAAAACTCAGCGCGCCGATCAGGATCACCGCGGCGAGCCACATCTGTGCCGCCACCGCGCCGCTCATGCCACGGCCCAACAGCAGCGGGACGATCCACGGCGCGCCGGCAGCAAGGATGAAAGTGAGCAACAGGCCGACGCCGCCTTGTGCCGTGAATGATTTGTTGATCAGCGCGAGCGCGCCTTTCCTGTCATGTACCGCGAGTTGTGCGATGCGCGGATAGGTCGCTTGTACCAGCGGACCGATCAACCCTTGCGCGGTATAGGTCAGTTTGTTGGCGGCGGCGAAGTAGCCCACTTGTGCCGCCGGCGCGAAGAAGCCGAGCAGCACGGTGGTCGAGGTGGTATAGAGATTGGTGGCGACCGATGACAGGAACAGCGGCCAGCTGGCCTTGAGCGAGGCCATGATTTCGGCCCGGCCGGGCTTCACCCACTGCGGACGTGCCACGCCCCAGCCGCTGCACCACCACAGCACGCCTGCCAGCATGGCCGGCGCGGCTTGCAGCAATACCGCCAGTACCACGTCCTGCGGGCCTTTCACCCACAACAACAGAAAACCCAGCATCAGTGCGCGGGCGATCACGGTGAGGAACGAGGCAAAGCGCATTTCCTCGAAGCCCTGGAACCACCAGATCGGGAAGAACACCGAACTGAGGATATAAACAAGTGAAGCGAGAAAGACCGGCGCTTGCATATGCCATTGCGGAATGGCGAAAGTGCTGGGAATCAACGCAATAAACGAAGCCAGCATCAGCGCGGTCTTGGCCCAGGTGGTGCGCCAGAAAATGGCCGCCGCAGCGTGCGGATCATCGCGCACCACGGCCACCTCACGCGTGGCGGACAGGTTGAAGCCGAAATCGGTGAACAGCACGCCGTACTGGATTGCCGCAAACGCATAGTTCATCACCCCGAAGCCCTCCGCGCCGAGGGTGCGGGCCAGGAACGGGAAGGTGGCGAACGAGACAAGATAATTCAGCCCCTGCACCAGATAGAGCGAGATGATGTTGGAGCGCAGGCGGGAATCGAGGGTCATGGGGGCGGCGTGGGTGGCAGGGCGCTGAATTTTAACCCTTATTCGACTATGGAGACACCGTGGCGGGGATATTTACGGAGAGCGCGCGGCGAAGCATGTGAACGGTTGGTCTTATGCGCCTTGCGGCGCGGTTGCTCAGAGCCGTTTCCGCACGGCGGGCAGGTACCTTTCTTTGCTTCTCCAAAGAAAGGTACGAAAGAAAGGAGCCCCCGCCTTGCGCACCTCCGGTGTTCCCTCAGTCGGTCGCGAGCCTAAAGTCTCACTCCACTCCTTCGGCGCTTGGCCCAGGGGAAAGGTAAACCGTCTGTGATAGTTGGCAGCGGGGAATCACAAAGGTTGGTGGTTTGGTTTTGGCCGTCATACCGGTGCAGGCCGGTTTCCAGCGCCGTAAACAGGAAAAGCGAAGCGGCTTATCCGACCTACGCGCAGAGCCAACAGACACCCAACATGCGCCGCAAAATGAAAACTATATGCTTGGTGTCCGAGTTGAGTGCAATGTTAGACCGATATCGCACGACTTGGACAAAGTGAAACTCCACAGCCGCTGGAATAGTTAGCGAGCATTTCAGTAGTTATTTGCATAGGCCCGAGACAACAAACCTCTTGCGCTTGCCCACCATTTGATTGATTGATGAACACCCTAAAAGTGTAATTTCCTGGACTCCATGAGGAAAAAGGGTATTTATCAGATTTTTCTTCCTGAGCGAATAGGATGAATTTTTTCAATGTAGCTTTGCCTGCCAGGGCAAATGAATTGAACGTTCCTAAAATATTTTCCCCGTGAAGTTTACGCATTCCGGAAAGATATTTTTGATAATCAATCTCGGCTATTGGTGTGTATAACTTTGCTTTGCCTTCATATTCGATTTTGATAGCGGCCATGTGAATTATTCCTGCACCGTTGCCTCTGTTAATAAAAGTTAGGGGCAACACAAGGGCAACGCTGTTATGCGAAGGACCGCTCGTTGGAGCCATAACAATTTCATCAAGCAGTACGCTTGGCTGGAATGGGAAGATATCTTCTTTGAACGCTGATGTAATCGACACAATAAGGGCAAGCAAAGAAATTAGTACGGCTACATACTGCGAAAGCGATGCTCCAGCTAGTACAAGCCCTGCAATAACCATTACACATGCAACGACGGTAGCTATAAAAATTTTTGGCATAGGCCTAACTAAATAAAAAGAATTCCTCATATCGAGACTGTGGCAAAAGCTGCTCGGCAATAAAAACTTGGTCGGCGCAAAAGCCGCAGGGCATTGCGCCAGCCGTAGGTCGGATAAGCCGCAGGCATCATCCGACGCAGGTTGGCCTCATGGAAAGCTGGCCATTGTCGGAAGGCGCTACGCTTTTCCGACCTACGTGCTGCGGATTTAGCTGGCGCAGTTGGAGAACGGCATCCTTTTTAATGTCAGGCTTCAAAGCCATTTGGATTCTGGCTCTGCCAGCGCCACCCATCGGCACACATGTCTTCCAATGTTTTTTCCGCTTTCCAGCCGAGCAGTTCCAGCGCGAGCTTGGGTTCGGCGTAGCAGGCGGCGATGTCGCCGGGGCGGCGGTCGACGATCTGGTAGGGAATCGGCTTGCCGCAGGCTTTGCCGAAGGCGGCGACCATGTCGAGCACCGAATAACCCACGCCTGTGCCCAGGTTCACGGTCAGCAGGCCGGTTTTGCCGGCGAGTTTTTGCAAGGCTTTGACGTGGCCCTTGGCCAAGTCGACCACGTGGATGTAATCGCGCACGCCGGTGCCGTCCGGTGTCGGGTAATCGTTGCCGAATACCGCGACTTTCTCGCGTTTGCCGACGGCGACTTGCGCGACGAACGGCATCAGGTTGTTGGGGATGCCTTGCGGGTCTTCGCCGATCAGGCCGGATTCATGCGCGCCGACCGGGTTGAAATAGCGCAGCAGTGCGATGTCCCAGGACGCATCGGATTTGTACAGGTCGCGCAGCACGTCTTCGATCATCAGCTTGGAACGGCCGTACGGATTGGTGGCGGAAAGCGGAAAATCTTCCTTGATCGGCACTGCATGCGGATCGCCGTAGACAGTGGCCGAAGACGAGAACACCAACTTCTTCACGCCAGCGGCCTGCATGGCTTCGAGCAGTTTCAGCGTGCCGGTGACATTGTTGTCGTAATACATCAGAGGTTTGGCCACTGATTCGCCCACGGCCTTGAGGCCGGCGAAGTGCACCACGGCACTGATCTTCCATTTGGCAAAAACCGCATCCATTGCCGCGCGGTCGCGCACATCGGCCTCGGCGAATGCCACCGGCTGGCCGGTGATGGTTTCCAGCCGCTTGAGCACTTCCGGCTTGGCGTTATAGTAGTTGTCCAGAATCACCGGCTTGAAGCCTGCGGCAATCAGTTCGATATACGTGTGGGAGCCAATATAGCCAGCGCCGCCAGTCAGCAGGATGTGCATGAGGTTATCTCCAGGTTATTTTTCCTGCCGCCACAGGATGATCGCTGCAATAGCGAGCAGCATGAATGTGGGCAGAGCGGCGGCCAGCGGTGGCGGGAGTTCGTACAGCACTCCCAAGTGACCCATGATGCGGTTGAGGAAGTTGAATCCCACCCCGAGCAATATGCCCAAAAAGATTCGCGCGCCCACATTGCCGCTGCGCCGTTGCAGCAAGGCAAACGGCAGGGCAATCAGCATCATCGAGATGCACGCGATCGGAAAGAAAATCTTGCTCCACAGCGCGAGATCGTAGCGCGCGGTCTGCTGGCCGTTCTCGCGCAGATGTCGGATGTAATTGGCCAGAGACTGCATCGACATGTCGGCGGGTTGCAGCATCAATACCGCCAGCATGTCCGGATTGATGGTGGTGTTCCAGGCAAATGCCGGCGGATGGGTGACGGTAATTTTTTGCTGATCGGCCGGGAACGTGGTCACGGTATCGCCGCTCAGCTGCCAGGTGCCCTTGTCTTCATCAAAACTGGCCGTGTTGGCGTCAATGATGCGCGCGATCAGTTGGGCGTTGCTGAATTCGTAAATTCGCAGGCCTTGCAAGGTCATGTCGGGCAGCATGGCGGAAATATTGGCAATCTGTTTGCCATCCTTGATCCAGATGCCGGACCCGGTATCGCCGACCAATACCTGCTGGGTGGCCTGAATCCGGTAGCGGCTGCCGGCGCGAGACGCGGCCGGCGCCACGTATTCGCCCAGCAGAACGGTCAGCAGCGCAAACAGCATGCCAAGGGTGGTCAGCCAAGCGGTCAGGCGCAGCATGGAGACGCCGGATACCCGCATCACGGTCAGTTCTGAATTGTTGGCGAGGTTGGACAGTGCGTAGATGCCGCCGATCAATACCGCAATCGGAAGCAGTTCATAGACGTGGCTCGGAACGGCAAACAGCACGTAGATCACCACGTCGATGAAGCGATAACCGCCCTTGCCGATGTCGTCGACTTCGCGCAGCAAGTCAAAGAAGGAAAACAGGCTGATCAGGATCAGCAGAGTAAAGCTGGAATACAGGGCAATTTCGGCGCCGATATAGCGGAACAGACGTTTCATCGGCCGGCTCCCATTTTTGCCCGGCGCCAGAACAGGAAGGCGGTAAGGGCGGCGAAGAGGCCATGCAGCGGCCACATGCCAATAATGGCCGGCACCGTGCCGGCGGCAATCCAGGCTTGCACGATGTTGATGCAGTTGTAATAGAAGAAGGCCAGCGTGATCGCAAAGATCAGGTTGAAAGCGCGGCCGCCGCGTACATTGAAAAAGGCCAGCGGTACCGCCAGCAGGCTGAGAATCAGCGCGCAGATCGGCAAGGCAATACGCCAGGCCAGTTCAGCCTGCTGTTGATGCCCCGGATTTTTGATCAGATCCCAGGTGGAAAGTGCGCGGATGGCGGGGTTGATGGCTGCCTGTTTGGGCGCATCGATCCGTACCTCTCCCTTGGTAAAGTCCATTACGTCATATTCGGCGCTGCCGGGCACACCTTCCAGTGCGCGGCCCTTTTCCAGGGTCAACCAGCGCGCGCCATTCTTGTCGGTGGTCATGCCGCCGTGCTCGGCAGTAATCACCGAGATCTTGTTGTCGCGCCGGATCTGCACGAATACGTTGTTGCCTTGCTGAGTGTCCGCTGAATAATTTTCAATGAAATAGACCCGTCCGGTACTGCCGGATTCGCGGAAGACGCCCGGCGCAATCTGGGTCGTATCCTGTTGGCGCAGCATCTTGTCGCGGTATTCGCTGCTTTTCTCTATCGACCAGGGCGAGACCACCAGCGAGAGTACGGCAGTGATAATCGTGACGGGCAGGGCAAAATGCAGGACCGGATTGATAAAATGGTAAATTGAGCGTCCACTGGTAAACCAGATCACCATTTCCGAATCGCGCCACATGCGCGTCAGCGTGGCGAGCACCGTGATGAACAGCATCAGTGAAAACAGGGTAGGCAAATACCGAATGGCGGTGAAACCCATCACGGTCCAGACTGCGCCTGATGCGAGTACGCCAATGGCGGCCTCGCCAAGCAATCGGACGATCTGCGAAGTCATGATGATAAGCAGCAACACCACGAACAGCCCGAAGGCGAACCAGGTCATTTCCTGGAGAATGCTTTTGCGAAAAATCATGGGCGCTTTGACTTGCGTTCCGGGCTGGGAAATAATCGTTCGAGCCTTGCCGGGTGAACCGGCGCAACCCTTTGTGTTTGGAGCCAACCGTGGAATTTACCATAAAACAGCTTGCCCCTCTTGAGGCCCCTGCCGATTGTCTGCTGCTGCCTGTGCTGGGAGACAAGCTTTCTGCTGCGGCAGCCGAGCTTGATCATGCGCAAGGCGGCTTGCTGAGCCGTCTTGTCGACGCGGGCGATCTGGCCGCCAAGGCCGGCAGCATTTTGCTGATTCCGTTGGCCGGTGCAACGGCCAAAAAAGCCCTGCTGGTACAGCTGGGCAAGGACATCAAGGCCAAAACCCTGCGCGATGCGCTGCGTGCCGCGGCCAAAGCCTTGCTCACCAGTAATTGCGCCAGTGCGGCGGTATTTTTGTCCGGACTGAAAAAGGTGGATTTCGAAGTCGCGCTGGCCGAATTTGCCCAGTCGTTGGCCACAGAAGATTACCGTTTCGATCGTTTCAAATCCAAGCCGGAACCGGCTGGAAAATTGATGCATTGCACGGTGGCATTGGGCAAGAAAGATGAATTGGAAAAAGCCGAAGCTGCGCTGGCGCGCGGTTTGGCGGTCGGGCACGGTGTGAATTTTGCCCGCGACCTGGGTAACCTGCCCGGCAATGTCTGTACCCCGGAATACCTGGCCGACATGGCAACCGGCATGGCGCAGGAATTCGGCTTCAAGTGCCAGGCGTTGGCCGAGCCGGAAATTGCCGCGCTGGGCATGACTTCGTTCCTGTCGGTGGCCAAGGGCAGCGATGTACCGCCGCGCTTGATCGTGCTCGAATACAAGGGCGGCAAGGGCAAGCCGGTCGCGCTGGTCGGCAAGGGCCTGACCTTTGATGCCGGCGGCATTTCGCTCAAGCCGGGCGAGGGCATGGACGAGATGAAGTACGATATGTGCGGTGCCGCTGCCGTGCTCGGCACTTTCCGCGCCGTGGCCGAACTGGGCCTCGCAGTGAATGTGGTCGGCGTGATTCCATCTTGCGAAAATATGCCGTCGGGCCGCGCCAACAAGCCGGGCGACATCGTCAAGGCCATGGACGGTCAGACCATCGAAATCCTCAATACCGATGCCGAAGGCCGCCTGATCCTGTGCGATGCGCTGACCTATGTGGCGCGCTACGAACCGGAAGTCGTGATCGATCTGGCCACCTTGACCGGCGCTTGCGTGATTGCGTTGGGACACGTGACCAATGGGCTGTTCGCCAACGATGACGATCTGGCCGACGAGCTGCTCGCCGCCGCCGACAAGAGCGGCGATCTGACCTGGCGCATGCCGTTGTTCGAGGAATACCAGGAGCAACTGAAAACCAATTTTGCCGACATGGCCAATATTGGCGGACGGCCGGCTGGCGCGATCACCGCAGCATGTTTCCTGTCTCGTTTCACCGAGAAGCTGCGCTGGGCGCATTTCGACATAGCCGGCACCGCCTGGAAATCGGGTGCAGCCAAGGGCGCGACCGGGCGTCCGGTGCCGCTGCTGGTCGAGTTTTTGGCCAAGCGAGTCAAAAAAAGCAAGTGATGGAATCGGGGAGTGGATGCCTCACTTCTGAGTTCAACGAAACAGTAGAGGTCAAAGGGTAGGGATTCGGGCGTTGTGCGGGTTTTTTCGTTTTCCGCCAGCGCTTTCCCCGCTCCCCGAATATGCAGATCAGTTTTTATTTCAATGTCAAAAACCGCGAACAGGCGCTGTGCCAACTGGTCGGCAAGGCGCTGGCGGCGGGCAAAACGCTCAATGTGCTGACCGACAGCGCTGCCGCTTCGTCCGCGCTCGACCGTCTGCTGTGGGAAGTGCCGCCGCACGGTTTCCTGCCGCATTGCAGTGCCGATGACCCGCGCGCGGCGCAAACGCCGATCATCATCGATCACCGGCCGGAATGTTTGCCGGCGCGGCCCTTGTTGTTCAACTGGACCGGGCAAGTGGCCAGTGGCTTCGATGGCTACGAGCGCGTGTTTGAAATTGTCGATACCGACCCGGAGTTGCGGACACAGGCACGCGAGCGTTGGCGCGCCTATCAGGCGCTGGGACATACGCCGGATGCCACTGATATGCAGGAGCTCGCCCGCAATGGATGAAGACAAGAAATCCGCGTCACCCATCGCGTCGCCCCTTTTCGACAAGATGGATGCTCTTCTGGCGCGTCACCGTGGTCTCGGTGCCGTCAAGGCGGACATCCCGGTGCTCACGGAAGAGGCCTCGATCGAGGCACCTCCGGTGATCCCCGTGTTAACCGAGGTGGTGTTTGAATCTGAGCCCTCGTTCGATTCACATGCGTTTTTTACTGCGCCATTCCCCACGCCTCGTCCCGATCAATCCCCCTCCGCCCTGACCGAAACCCTTTTCCTTGATCTGCCCCTGCTGGATCTTGAGGGCTTGGCCGACAATCCTGCCGGATTGCCCGAGACTGCCAAGCAGCAGCCACAAGTCGTCGAAGCTGAAGAGGCCCTTCCCCCGGCAATATTGAAATCACCGATGCCAGATGTTGATGACACGGCAAGCGATTTCGATGTGGAAGAAACCATTGAAATCACGGTGGTAGCCGACATCGCAGATGAAACCGAAGTTGCCGAAGTTGCCGAAGTTGCCGAAGTGGCCGAAGTGGCCGAAGTGGCCGAAGTGGCCGAAGTTGCCGAAGTTGCCGAAGTTGCCGAAGTTGCCGAAGTTGCCGAAGTTGCCGAAGTTGCCGAAGTTGCCGAAGTTGCCGAAGTTGCCGAAGTTGCCGAAGTCGCCGAAGTCGCCGAAGTCGCCGAAGTCGCCGAAGATCTAGGGGGTTTTGACGGGGATGTCGAAGAACTAACCCTGACCGAGGCGGTGCAAACCTGGGACGATCTGCAAGTGCTGCAAGCTATGGAGGCAGTGCCCGAACCCGAACCCGAACCCAGGCTGACGGATGCGGCGCTGGCTGAAATCACCGCCTCCGTCGCGGCCCATATCGCCGTGGATATCTCCACCGAAGTGGCGCAACTCACCCGGCAGCACTTTGCCAATATGATGAGCACCTTCTACGCCAATTCGCTGCACAAACTCACCGAGGAAATCAGCCGCGATATGGAGATGTGTCTGGCCCCGCGCATTGCCGAGCTGGTGAAGGATGAGCTGCGGCGGCAGGGCTTGATTGAATAAGTGCAGAACTGACGGTTGATCTGGCTCTATCGATTTGAAAAAGGAAGAATGTCATGGAATTTTGGCAAGGATTTTTGACGCTGACCCTGGTTCACCTGCTGGCCGCAGCCTCGCCCGGGCCGGATTTCGCCCTGGTTTCACGGCAATCGCTGCTGCATGGCCGCAAGGCGGGCTTGCTGACCAGCGTCGGAATCGCGGCGGGATTGTCAGTGCATATTGCCTATTCGGCGCTGGGCATGGCGGCCATTATTGCCCACTCGGCGGGCTGGATGACGGCGATCAAGATTGTAGGCGGGCTCTACCTGATCTATCTCGGTTCCAAAGGCATTCGCGCCAAGCCGGCGCAGACGGCCCTTGCGGGTGAGACTGCCGGGGAAGCCCGGTCGGGCAGAAAGCTGGTCATGAGCGGATTTCTCTGCAATACCTTCAATCCGAAGGCGCCGGTTTATTTCCTCTCGCTGTTTACCATTATCCTGTCGCCAAACCTGCCGCTCGAAACGCTTTGCATCTACGGGCTCTGGATCATGCTGCTGCAATTGGCCTGGTTTTCCTTCGTGGTGTTTTTTCTCACCCAGCCCGCAGTGCGGGTGCGCTTTCTTGCTCTGGGGCATTGGCTCGACCGGCTCTTTGGCGTCACCATGGTCGCGCTGGGATTGCGCGTGCTTTCCAGTAGCACCAAATAAGCCGCCGGGGCTTAGCGCGCCCCGAAAACCATCTTTCTTGCCAATTCCCGCCGTGCCGGGCCGCACAGGTCGAGCGCCAGCAGTCCCAGGCTGCGCGCATGCTTGAGCGGCAGAAACGGCGAGCGGAACAGTTCCACCAGTCCATCGGTCAGCTGCGTGACCGCGCCGGCATCGCGCCGACGCAGGAGGGCATAGCGTGCAAGCTGGGCGCTGCTGCCGATATCGCTCCGGTCGGCATTTTCCAGCAGGCTCGCCAAGGTATCGGCATCGCGCAGGCCCAGATTCAGGCCTTGTCCGGCCACGGGATGCAAGGTCTGCGCGGCGTTGCCGATCAGCGCCAGGCGTTTGCCCACCACTTGATCCATGGTCTTCAGCGTCAGCGGGAAGCTGCTGCGCGGACCCACTGCCACCATTTCCGGCGCGCGCCCGGCCAGTTGGGCGTTGAGTTCGGCCAGGAACACGGCATCGGTCAGCGCCAGACGCGCTGCGGCCTGTTCGGGCGCTTGTGTCCAGACCAGCGCGAGTTGTTCCCCGCAAGGCAGCAAGGCCAGCGGACCGCCATCGGCAAAGCGCTCCCAGGCCGTGTTGTTGTGCGGCGAGGCCGGCGTGAGCAGGGCAAGAATGGCTTGCTGCCGGTAAGGCTTGGAGTGCTGGTGCAAGCCGGGCAAGGTCGTGGCGAGCTTGCCGCCATCGGCCAGGATGACCAGCCGGGCGGTCACGCTGTGTAGGGCGCCGGCGTGGCGAACCTGCGCTTCGGCGTAAGTCTCCAGCGCATGCAGGGCGACAACTTCGGCGTTTTCCAGCAGCGGTACCGGACCTGCGGCCAGACGTTGGCGCAGCAAGGTGGCGAGCTTGCCGTAGCGCACGACGCAGCCCAGCTCGGGCAAGCCGACCTCGGCGTGGGTAAGCTCAACGCGGCCCATGGTGCCTTGCTGCGAAACATGCACGCGCTCGATCGCAGTGGCGTCCAGCGCGGCATCCCACAGGTTGGCATCGCCGAGCAATTGCCGGCTGCCCCAGGACAGCGCCAGTGCGCGCGGATCATCCTGTGCGGCGGGATGGGCTTCCGCGACCAGGATGGATAGATCGGTTGCGGCCAGGCGTTGCGCCAGCAGCGCCCCGACCGGGCCGCCACCGACAATCAGCACATCAAGCTGCGCGGGCAAGCGGGTCGCGATCATTGGCTTGCCATCACCGCTTCGATTTCCGCCACCGTGCGCGGGCAGGCCGCGGTGAGGTTTTCGCAGCCGTCGGCGGTGATCAGGATGTCATCCTCGATGCGGATGCCGATGTTTTCCAGGTGCTTGGGTACGTTCGCTGCCGGGCGGATGTAGAAACCGGGTTCGATGGTATGCACCATGCCCGCTTCTAGCTTGCGCCACTCGCCGGCCACCTTGTAATCGCCCGCATCGTGCACATCCAGACCCATCCAGTGTCCGGTGCGGTGCATGTAAAACTGCTTGTAGCTTTCCGATTCCAGCACACCGTCGAGCGAGCCGGTCAGCAGGCCAAGATCGATCATGCCCTGCGCCAGAACGCGGGTGGCGGCATCGTGCTGTTCGTTCCAGGCCACGCCCGGACGGGCCAGTGCCAGCGCAGCCTGGTGCGCCGCCAGCGTGATCTCGTACACATCCTTTTGCGCTCCGCTGAACTTGCCGTTGACCGGCAGCGTGCGGGTGATATCGCTGGCGTAGCCTTCCAGCTCGCAACCGGCATCGATCAGCAGCAGATCTCCGTCGATCATGCGGCAGTTGTTGCCCACGTAATGCAACACGCAAGCGTTGGCCCCGGCTGCAACGATACTGCCATAGGCCGGAAAGCGGCTGCCGTGACGGTAGAACTCGTGCAGGTATTCCGCTTCGATTTCGTATTCCATCAATCCGGGCCGGGTCGCGCGCATCGCGCGGATGTGCGCGCCGCAATTGATCGCGGCTGCACGGCGCAGGATGCCGATTTCGTATTCGTCCTTGAACAGGCGCATCCCGCTTAGCGTGGTGCGGATATCGACAATTTCATTCGGCGCCTGCACCCCGGTGCGTACCTGCGCGCGTACGGCATCGAGCCAGCCGGCCAGGCGCTTGTCCCAGCCGGCATCCTTGCCGAACGGAAAGTGCACGCGTGGCTGGTTCTTGAGCAACTCGGCCAGCTTGGCATCGAGTTCCTCGATCGGATATGCGCCATCAAAACCGAAAGCTTCGGCGGCAGCCGCCGGACCGTAGCGATAGCCGTCCCAGATTTCGCGTTCAAGATTCTTTTCGCGGCAGAACAGCAGGTTTTCCACCTTGTCCTCGCCGATCACCTGTACGAACACTGCATCGGGTTCGGGAAAAGCGGTGAGGTAGAAGAAGCTGGAATCGAAGCGAAAGGGGTAGGTGCTGTCGGCATTGCGGGCGATTTCGCCGGTGGTGGGCAGAATCACCACGCCGGGCTTGAGTTGGCCGGCAAGGTGTTGGCGGCGGGCGATAAATGGTTGGTATGGCGAAGGCATGGCAGGTTTCCATCGGGAATGGCAGCCTTGATTATACGGCGGGTGAGGGGCGTTGCCCTATCCGGGTATTCCGGCATTTTTCCAAGGGCACGGACGGATTTGCATTTTCAGGGGCACGCTACAAGTGCGATGTACGAGGTTGAAGGCATAACCACGATCGCTGGAAGCGCGGAGGTTTTATGCGCCTGTGGCGCAAGTGTTTGGATGCCGGTTCCGCCCGGCGGGCAGGAAGGGGAGCTTGCTTCGCCAAGCCCCCCTTCACCCCCAAGGCGACCCCGCTGCCACGCCCTTCGGGTTCCCTTGCGCTTCTCGAAGATCGCGGCGGCTGCGGAACTCGCCCTGCGGGCTCAGACAGTCCTCGCTGAAACCCCACGATCTTCTGCGATGCTCGGCGTGGCAAGGGGAAAGGGTGGTGCTGCCCTGCATCAGTTGCTCCATTGCTGGCAAAAACCCCCTGATCCCCTGCAAGGCCGCCGAGGAGTGGAGCGAGACAAGTTTGCTTACAAAATTGGCTCGCGACCGACGCAGGGCAGCGCGGAGCGCCGGCCGTTTGGGGGCTGCTTTCTTTGGATACTTTCTTTGCAGAAGCAAAGAAAGTATCACGCCAAGCCGGGCGCGACCGGCGCCGAAAACAGCGCGCCGCAGGGCGCATAAAACCATCAGCCAGCCGAGGCAAGAAATAAGCGTTTATGTACTTGCCGAGGTTTGGCCTGCGGCGCAATTTGCCCCGAAAAAAATCCCCTTGGGGACGCATTGCTCATAGGAACCCTGCAGTGAGCAGTTGAGCGGGTATGTACGGAGGGTTACTTTAAAACATCAAACTTCCAACGAAAGCAACTGTATAAATATTCGCCACTATCCTCGCGATCCGTGAGCTTGGCTTTGATTCGAAACTTGGTTCCAACCGGATAATTTCTCGATAGCTTTTTCGAGCACTCGACATGAAGTGTTGTTGGAATATCTTGTCCTGCCACGGGGCGAATATGTATCTCTCCATGGAGCCCAGAGGAAGTAGAAGGTTTAAAGCTTTCCACAATTACAGTTCGATATGGTTCATCTGGTTTTGCCATTGGTATTCTCTTAGCATGAAAACCCTGTGATTTAGGTTCGACAGGTGCCATAAAAAACAATACGACTGTCCGATGCATAATGCCTCGGCAAGCCAGTGTCCCGTCTAGCATTCTAGACTGCGTCTACCGTTCAGGTGCCGTCACTTCCAAAGGAAAACGCCGCCCACCCGTTCAGGATGCGCGGCGGTAGTCGATGGCCGGTAAGTGCTACTTGTGCATGCGGTTAAACGCAGGCGTGTTGTCAATGCCATTGGCATAGCGGTCCAGCCTGTCGCCGACCGAGGCCTCGATGTTATCGAGCCGGGCGCGCGGGCTGGGGTGGGTGCTGAACAGCAGGCTGACGGCGCTATCCTTGGGGTTGATATTGCCGATGGTGGTCAATACGCTCGGCAGGGCAAACGGGTTGTAGCCGGCGCGGGCGGCCAGCACCATGCCGTGGACATCGGCTTCGAATTCATCGTTTTTGTCCAGCCCGCGCACGAAAATTTCCGTGCCGCCGGAAAAGGCATTGGCGGCATATTGCGCATCGCCGCTGCCGCGTTTTTCTGCGGCGATCTGTGCCACGTTGGCCAGGAAATCGCCGCGGGCCGAGGCTTTCATGGCGCGGATGTGGTGACCGAGTACCACGTGGGTGATTTCGTGCCCCAGTACCGTGGCAAGTTCAGCCTCGGATTTGAGCCGGTCATACAGGCCACGGGTAATCAGGATATAGCCGCCGGGCGCGGCAAAACTATTGATGTCCCGGTCGTCGGTTACGCCGAAATGCCAGTTCAGATTGGGTTTTTCCGAATGCAGGGCGACCCAGCGCCCAACTTCGTTCACATAGTGCTGCAGTGCCGGGTCGTTGACGAGCGGCGCTGCGCCCAGCAGATCGGCCATCACGCGCTTGCCGATGATGTCTTCCTGTGCCGGTGTCGTGCCTTGCATCGAGGTGGCGGCGCTTTCGACTGCCTTGACCACCTTGTTCAGATCAATGCCGCTGCTGCCATCGAGAATGCTGCCCAGGTCCACTGCGAACGCGGGGCTGGCGAGACAGGCGCTGATAGCCAGAGAGACGAGTATTTTTTTCATGTCTTATTCTCCTCAGTCCGAGCCGGAATTTTGTTGGGACGTGGTGCCGGATAGGCGAATGTCCGGCACCTTTTGCGACTGCAGCCCGGTGCTGCGTGCAAAGCGCTGCGCTTCCTGGCTGCTGACGCCGTAGCTTTGCATGCGTTCCACTTCACGCGGATTGGGTTTGGCATTCTTGATCTGCTCGGCGGAAAGCCCCTTGACGCCGGTGGTGACGGTATTGCCGGACGAGCCGGTCTTGGCCACGTTGAAGAGTTCGTTCACGCCGCCCATTCCGTTGCCGCTGCTGCCACCTGCGCTGCGGATGTTCAGGATTTTGAGCCAGCCGGTTTTGCCGTCACGGGTGCTGACCTGCGCCCAAGCACCTTTGCGGGTCTTGATGTCGATAATGCTGCCTGCGGATAAACGGGTGACGGTGGCGGCATCCAGGAACGGTTTGTCCTTGAGCTCGCTGCTCCGGCTGACGCTGCCGGACTCGGCCAGCGCTAGCGTGCTGGCAAAGAGCAAAATCGTAAATAGCGGTTTCAGCTTCATGCCGACTCCTTGAGTTGAGGTTCAAACAATACCACGGCTTGGGCGCGGCCTTTGACCATGTGGCTGCCATGCTCGACGAACGCGAAGGCATCGCCGCAGGCTAGCCGGGTGGCATCGGACACCAGTATCCGGGCCACGCCCTTGGTCAGCCCTTCGATGCGCGAGGACAGGTTCACGGTGTCGCCAATCGCGGTGTAGTCCAGCCGCGCCTGCGCGCCGATGAAGCCGACGACTGCCGGCCCGCTGTGAATGCCGATGCCGACATCGAATTTATCTTCAAGTCCGGCTTCCTGCTGGAAGTCTAGCAGTACCTGCGCCATTTCCAGTGCGGCTTCCACGGCATGGCGCGCGTGTTCCGGGTCGTTTACCGGCGCGCCCCAGAATGCCATGATCGCATCGCCGATAAATTTGTCCAGCGTGCCGCCGTGGCGGAATATCACTTCGACCTGCCGGGTGAAGTAGCGGTTCAACAGATTGACCACGAATTCCGGCGAATGGCTTTCCGAAATTGTGGTAAAGCCGCGGATATCGGAAAACAGCACGGTGATTTCGCGCGCTTCGGCCTGCTGCGCCGGGTTGATCTCGCCGCGTTCGACCAGATCCTTGACCACGCGTACATCGAGAAAGCGCCCGAACAGCGCCACGGCTTGTGCGCCCTTGGCTTTTTCTTCCAGGTAGGCAAGCAGCGCGCCGAGCCAGTAATAGGCCCAAGCCCAGCCCAAGGCACCCGCCAGTGGCCAGAAGCGGCGCAAGCTCAGCCCATACCATTGCGTTGCGATCACGCCGGCCGAGACCAGTAACAATGCGCCAGCCAGCCACAGGGTGTTCGTGCGGCGTTTAAACCCTAATGCGATTAGCAGAATCAGGCCCAGTGCCAGTGGTGCCTCAATCGAGCGCGGTCGGGCGGTGAGCCAGTCGCTGTGCTGCAGGTTGTCGATGGCGGTGGCCAGGATATCGACGCCGGGATAAAGATTGGATACGGGCGTCGGGCGCAAATCCCACAATCCTGGCGCGGCGGCACCGATGATGACGATTTTGCCGCTGAATTCATTGGCCGGACGCTGTGGTTTTTCACGGTTGAAATCAAGATACAGATCGGCATAGCTGATATGCCGGCGCCCGCTTTGCCAGTTGAGCATTTGGTGCGGCGTGTCGGGATGGCGCCAGCCCAGATCGTGTGCGAGCCGGGCCGGTAGCGAAGGAATACGCCAGCCGGCGATGTCCTGGTACATCAGATAACTACGGCCGACGCCGTCGCTGTCCTTGTCGAAGTTGACCAGTCCGCTGCGCCAGGTTTGCGGCGGCAGCACCAGCGGCAGCAAGAGCGGGGCGCGGGCCTTGGGATCGGCTCGGGGCGTTTTTTCCAGGCCGAGAATCGGCGGCAGTTCGGCCAGCGGCGCGCCAATGCCATCGCTCAACAACACGGTGGGCAGATAAACCTCGGGATGCGCGGCGACGCTGGCGCGAAATGCGGCATCGCTGTCCTGGCGGAAGGTATCGGGTTCGTTGAAAAAGATATCAAACACGATTGCCAGGGGCTTTTGCCGGGCAATGCCATCGATCAGCTCGGCATGAATCGCACGCGGCCAGGGCCAGCTTCCGGCAACCTCGTTCATGTTTTCCAGGCTTTTCTGGTCGATATCGATCACGACCACATCCGGCGAGGCCGGATGGCGCTCAGCATGCTGTTTCAGCAAGACATCGCCGATGCGCTGGTCGAGCACGTTGCTGAAGTTCAGCCAGCCGTAGTCGAGCGCCATGAGCGCTGAAAAAAGCAGCAATAGTGAAAAAAATGAAAACTTGCGCAGCAAAGCGGTCATGGCGAGCGGGTACAATTGTGATCAAGACACTTTGCAATCTGGCTGCTTTACCCGGTTTTGTCCAGCGTAGATACCCGTAGCAGCCATTACTTGACAGGAAAGACCATGACTATTCTAGTCAACGGCGTTGAGATTACCGACGAAGCCATCGCCCGCGAACTGCCTGGCCACCACCAGGCACCCGATCCACTCGATGCCGCCAGGCAAACGCTGGTGCTGCGCGAACTACTGCTGCAGGCGGCCGATAATCTGGGTATTCAGGCAGCCACTCCCGATGAAACCATCGCCAGCCTGATGGAACAAAAAATCCATGCCGAGCAGCCCGACGAGGCGGCTTGCCGCGCCTTTTTTGAAGAAAATCAGGATAGTTTCGAGCGTGATGAAGTGATTGACGCCCACCATATCCTGTTCCGGGCGGAAAACGGAGAAGATGCGCAGGTGCTGCGCACGACGGCCGAACTGGTGCTGGCGCAGGTCCAGATGAATCCGGAACGGTTTGAAGAACTGGCCCGTGCGCATTCCGGCTGTCCGTCCGGCGAAGAGGGCGGCTCGCTTGGCCAGATCGCCAGGGGCCAGACCGTGCCGGAATTCGAACAGGCGCTTTTCGCCTTGGGCGAGAATCAGGTGCATGACCAACTGGTCGAAACGCAATTTGGCCTGCATATCGTCAAGAGCGGTGCCCGCAGTGCACCGGCGCCGGTGACGTTTGCAGAGGCTCACAGCCATATTGTGCGTTTCCTGACCGATATGCGCGTAAACGACGCGCTGCATGCCTACCTGAAAGAGCTGGCGGCTGCGGCGACGATTGAAGGCTACACTTTGCCGCTTTGAGGCTGTTCCATCGCCGGCTACTTCAGCTGATTCCATGTTTGAAGCGGCTGTTCTCTATTCCAACGGAGTTTTTATGACCACTTCTCCTTCCGTGCTGATCTGCGGCTCGATGGCTTACGACACCATCATGGTGTTTCACGATCGTTTCAAGGAGCACATCCTGCCCGATCAGTTGCATGTGCTGTCGGTGGCTTTCCTGGTGCCGGAAATGCGTCGCGACTTCGGTGGCTGCGCCGGCAATATCGCCTACAGCTTCAAGCTGCTTGGCGGCGATCCGCAGATCATGGCCACGGTCGGCAGTGATTTTGGCCCGTATGCGGCCCGGCTGGACCGCCTGGGCATCAAACGCGACACCATTCGCGAATTGCCGGAGCATTTCACCGGGCAAGCCTTCATCACCACCGATCTGGACGATAACCAGATCACGGCGTTCCATCCCGGCGCGATGAATTTCTCCCACTTCAACCGCGTGGCCGATGTGCAAGCGCCGGTGGCCTTGGGCATTGTCGCCCCGGACGGCAAGCAAGGCATGCTCGATCACTGCGAACAACTGGTCGAGGCCGGCATTCCGTTCATTTTCGATCCGGGCCAGGGTTTGCCGATGTTCTCCGGCGAGGAATTGCTGCGGATGGTCGGGCAGGCCGATTACCTCGCGCTCAACGACTACGAAGCCCAGTTGCTGCAAAGCAAGACCGGACTCGACCGCGAGCAACTTGCAAAGAGGGTCAAGGCGCTGGTGATCACGCTCGGCGGCGACGGCGCGCATATCTATGCCGACAGCGTGCGCCACGAGATTCCTGCGGTGGCGGTCAAGGAGATCGTCGATCCGACCGGTTGTGGCGATGCCTTCCGTGCGGGGCTGATGTACGGCATCGCCCGGGGCTGGGCCTGGCCGACCACCGGCCGGCTGGCGAGCCTGATGGGCGCGCTGAAAATCGGCCAGCGCGGCGGGCAAAGCCATGCCTTTACCCGCACGGAACTGCTGGAACAGTATCAGGACGCTTTCGGCGCAGCACTGCCGCTCTGAGGGCAAACTGCACCGTGCAGACAGAAAAGGCATCGCTCCCGTGAGACGATGCCTTTTTTCATTGCCGTAACCCGTTCCGCTCTGGCGTGGTCTTTGCCGCTGCACCTTGTTTCTAGAGACGAAAGCGCGCAACGATGTCATGCAGATGACCGGACAACCGATGCAGTTCGTTCACGGTGCGCGTGGCCGTTTGCACGGTTTGGTCGGTCTCGATGGCCATCTGGTTGGCCCTTTCCGCCGCACGTGCCATCTCGGTCGTCGCCACCGACTGCTCGCGCGTGGCGTCGGCGATCTCGCGGATGGTCATGACCACGCGTGATACATCCTTTTCGATTCCGGAAATTTCCTCGGCCACCTGGCGCGAGGTCGCAACGCCATTCTGGACCGAGCCCTGCGTCTTGTTCATGTTGTTCAGCGCCGATGTCACATCGGCATGGGTGGCATGGATCAGTTCGCCGATTTCCACCGTAGCCTTGGCCGTGCGTTCTGCCAGCTTGCGCACCTCGTCCGCCACCACGGCAAAGCCACGCCCGGTTTCGCCGGCGCGTGCCGCCTCGATGGCGGCATTCAGGGCCAGCAGGTTGGTCTGGTCGGCGATCTCCTTGATCACGCCGATGATCTGGTCCATCGCTGCAGAGCGCTGCCCCAGCTCGCCCAGGGTGCCGGCCAATTGACCGACGTCGCCGGCGATGTGCTTGATGTCATCGGCCAACAGGTTGACCGACCGTGCCGACTGGCGCGAAGTCTCTCCCGTGCTGACCACCACGGCTTCCGCCGAGCCTGTATTGCCGGCGATAAGGTTGATGCTGACGGTGATTTCTGCGATGGCGGCGGCGGTCGAGGTCGACGCATCGGCCTGCTGCTCCGAATCGCTTGCCAGTTGCAGTGTGATGCGGTTAAGTCGCTCGATGCCGGCATTGAGCGAAACCGTGTGATCGCGCACTTCCAGAAACAACTGGCGCAGGCTGCCG
>JARLJJ010000365.1 GCA_031291275.1 Formivibrio sp. | reverse complement strand
TTCAACGACTGCTCGAAGCTGATCCGAAAGGCATGGAAAAGCTGTGTGCGCATCGAATGATCTTGCGATGCACACCTGCGGCAAGTCAGGCTGTTTCAAAGTGGGAAGCGGAACAATCGACAGCTTTTGGAACTGCTACAGACGACGTAATAGCTGCGCTCCGTAATCGGAATTTTGAAATGGCAATTCGTGCTGCTGATGCGTTCCGCAGTAACAAATTTGAACCTCCTGTCCACCCGGCGCAGGAGGCCATGACAATCCATCCCGCGCCACACTCCAAAGAAGAACGTGCAGACGATCTTGCTGCGGTCTTTACCATGCGTCCTAACATTTTTGAGAGACTTCAGCCAGAGCAATGGGAATGTATCTATCTCAATTACGCAGTCTGGCAGTTGCTAGGGCGCGTAGCACCAGAAAAAATCATGCCTGGATTTGCTGACATTGGAGTCATGAGTTCGGCAACGCGCATGCTGAGTAGTTATGTTATTCACCAACGCCAGCTCGCACGGTGGCGCGAGCTGGGTATCACTCACGCAATATGGTTGTATGCGAACGCTCCCTGCATGGAAGACCCAAGTCACGCAACAGCCGCAGACGTTCAACGGGATGCCGCTCACTGCTCAGCCAATGGGAAAAGATATGAAATCAGTAAGGGGTTATTTGTAGATGGCAAGTGGACATGGCCCGGAGTTGATGAGGGCTGTAAATGCGTTTCAAGATCGATCATACCGGGATTGGAAAAAGTAAGAGCCTAAGACGGGTGCATCAGCAAATTGCGCACCAGCGGAGGATTTAGGATGAGCATGAATCAGACGATTGAACCACCTTCCACCGGGCCGTCCGAAGTAGATTCCCGAACTCTTCGAGAGTATCTTGCGGAGGCTCTGGTGTCTTCTGTATTTCAAAACAGCGAGGCGCGGCTAGAAGCAGAGGCACGGTTTACACAGTTTGCAGAGAAATTAGTTCTGGCGATTGACGAAGCTCGTCGCGTGTTCACGCCTCTTCTGGAAAAGGCGCTGCCAATCATTCAGAAACTAGTCGAAACAGACTGGGCAGCCGTCTTTGATGAGCATGAGAAGGCATTCCTTTATATCGCGGATTGCGGCTGGACACCGCCAAACTATATTGGCATAGGAGAGCTTTTCACTCTCCACCTCAAGTCCCCGGAAGAGCTTGACCGCTATTTTGTCGAAGGCTTCATGGCGAATGATGCCGAGAATCTGAAGATACTCGGCGAGACGCTCAAGGGGAATCCAGAACTTTCGCAGTGGCATCCGCTGATAGACGAGATTATTGCGAGTATCAGGGCAGGTCATCATCGTGTTGCAATACCGACAACCTTGACCATCATGGAGGGCTATCTAACCAGTGCATTAGTGAAAGTTCCTCTCACCACGGCTAAAAACGTCTCTCCATTCAAGGTACTCGAAAAGGCGAAGTGGCATGAGGCAAATACTCTCGATGCTATGTTTTGGAAAGCGGGAGTCATATTCCTGAGTCGCATTTTCGCTAACAGCGATTTCACTCAGCAGCCACCAACGTTCATCAATCGCCATTGGATACTGCACGGCAGAGCGCCTGTTGACTGGACGCTATCGGACGCTCTTCGGCTGGTAAACTCGCTTACGACGCTCGTTTTCTTGTTTGTCACCGTAGGTCAGCCAAAACTAGAAGCACCCAAGTGGCGCGGTGAGGGGAAGACTTCCGTAGCGCATCACGGCTGATGATTGGCAGGATAATCTGGCGCCGGTTTCGACGCGATCATTTTTGCCGCCCTGAATCTCACATCGACCTGATAAAGGTGCCCATCGTCCGCTTTTGTGTTTGCATGGCAATCAACAAACGATATGCGGGTCATCCAGTTTATTTTCTCGAAGGCTTTCTCTGCCGCCAGCGAAGTCACCACAGAAGGCGGAACAGGCTGCTCTGTGAATTGACAACGGCCTCCCGCATCGAAACCGGAAGAAAGGGGTATGGGTTTGAAATCTGCTAAGTAAACAACGTGCCCGAACAGGATGGCACCAGATTGAGCATCTCCAGCTTTAAGCTCGCCTTCAAAGACAAGAACATGGCTCTTAGGATCGTTCATGAAAGCCACGAGGGTAATGCCATTGGTCAATTGCACTACTCTGAGTTCATCACAGGAAACCTGTGTGATTTTCCAGAGAAAGCCATCCATGCCCAGCGTCAGGCCCTTCGCCTTAGCTTCCGCGTATGCCGCTTGCACTTGCCTTGGGTCATGGGAATCCCGAGGCAATATTTGGACGCCGTCGCTTTCCGCTATCTTACCGTAGGGGTGCGAATCCTGAGCGTATACCATCCCGCCGTCAGTGCTCCCGCACCCCCCCTGCCAATCCACGCTTTTTTGCACCACGGGTTGCGGGGAAGCTGTTCCTTTTTGCCCTGTAGCTTGCCCCGCGATATGCACGGGAGCCATGCAGCCCGCAAAAAGAATGATGATTGAAATCGCCATTCGATAATTCATCGTCTTCCCCCCCAGCCCAGTAGCCCGATCAATTTTGTTGCCCATTCTCGTTTCGCATTGTTCGGTATATCGAGCAATGCTCCTAACGATACAGTCAACGATGGGGAGATGGCAATCTCTTTTCCCGTCCGTCTCGGTCGCCGTTTGAGCGAATTGAGGGAAAAACACGGTCTGTCTCAGACGCAACTCGCGGATATGGCGGGGATCGGGAGAGCGCACCTCAGTCAAATCGAGAATGGAGCCGTTGCTGCCAGAATTGACACACTGTACGCGCTGGCACAGGCTCTTGATTTGAAGCTACAAGAGTTGTTCAAGGGGTTTTGATTGCAGCCCCTAAAAAGGGAAATCATACCGGGGAAAATACCGGGAACCCTGGGCATTTCCCGATGCGGCGTTCTGCGACCTTGTGTCATAACCCTCCCATTTCTCTCCGTGTCGCGCCGCTACCGGCAGCGGTACGTCTGCAGCGTTACGGAACTGCTTGTGGGGGCTTCGTAGTGACCTGTGTCGCTGTTTTCAACTCCAGCGCGGAAGGCTCTGCCAGTTGGAAGGAAATTGCATTGCTCGCAGGTTGACCGTATCCACCCGGGTAAGGCCATTCTTTCCGTAGGGTTTTGAAGATGATTCACTGAAGGCATGAGTGAATTTCCAGTTTCTGCCGAGCATAGTCGCCCTCGTCGCAGCCGTGCGGAGGTGGCGCAGATCGCGTCGTCTTATCCGCAGAGTGGCTTGAGCCGATCACAGTTTTGTCGTCAACATGGTTTGTCTCTGTCTTCTCTCAACAGGCATTGCCAGCATGCACGTCATCGCGATGATCTTCCGTCCGCATCGATGAGCAGGCCCGTGAGCGCAGCGGAACTGCCCCTGGCGCGGGTCGAGTTTGTCGAGAAGTCCGCAACTGAAACACCGCAGCGCGATCCATTGCTGGTTGAATTGGCAGGCGGGCGGCGCATTGCAGTATCGTCTGGTTTCGACGCGGCCACGCTGACACGGCTGATCGCCGTGCTCGAACAGGCGTAGCGCGATGCTGGGCTTGGGTGCGGCCACGCGTATTTTCGTGGCTACAGGCAAAACCGACATGCGCTTGGGCTTTAATGGCCTCTATGCTCTTGTGGTCGGCAAGTTGCAGCAGAACCCTCAAAGTGGTCACCTGTTTCTATTCGCAAATTCGAGAAGAGATCGCATGAAGATTCTCTTTTTCGACAGTAATAGCCTATGGGTTTGTGCGCGCCGCATGGAACAAGGGCGATTGCATTGGCCGACA
>JARLJJ010000364.1 GCA_031291275.1 Formivibrio sp. | reverse complement strand
CATGTCATCGTGCCACACTCCAGAGACGTTTCGTCGCATGGCACGGTTGGACTGTCACTGCGACCGGCGCCAAAGTGATCTAATAAGGATAACTACTCGTACGCCACAAGCGAAGTCTACATCCGTCAACTTGACAGAGCCATATCCAAGTCTACTTTTGCGATCCTCAGCATCCATGGCAGCGCGGGTCAAACGAAAATACGAACGGTCTGTTAAGACAGTACTTCCCTAAAGGGACCGACCTGTCGGTGTATTCGCAGGCTAAACTCAACGCCGTGGCCAGGCGATTGAACGAGCGTCCAAGAAAGACCCTGAACTACGAAACGCCCGCCGAACGATTCCAGCAAACTGTTCCATCCACCGGTTGAATCCGCCGGGTCTTGCGGTCATAGAGCTTGGCAAAGGCCACCTTCGAATAGGTGTCCACGAAGGTCTGCTGGTAGACGCGGCCCACGCCCTTGAGGGTGCCGACATAAAAAGTATCCTGGGCACCGCAGTACCCAGGGCATTCAGATTCGAACTCGCCGTGCGTTTCCTTTTATAGGGGGCGCGGCTGGCTGATGGTGCAGCGGTCGAGGTAAACTATATCGGCACGTTGCACCACCCAATGGCTCAGCCCAGCGGTGTCAAAGAAATGCTCGCATTAGTCGAATCGGAAACACCATCGGCGTTCATCACAACCCATTGTTGGTTTGCGCCAAATATCGGAATAGACACCGAGGATGCCGTGAGCGCTTGGACCGTCGTATTATTAATGGCGTAAAGATCGCCCGGAAACTGCTGCACTATCGGCTGATAGCTGGCGTCTGGCGCATTTAGCACGTACACGGCGACCTGACCGGAAGAGTTGAATACGGCAAAATAAAAGGCGCTGATCCCTGACGAGACATTTAGTACATACCGTTGAGCGTTCGGTACAAAGTAATAGCGGCTATATTTGTTAAACGAATAGCGTTCTCCGTCGGAAGGCAAATTCCCGTTATTCAGACCGGATGTATTTGTAGGCATCGCTTGGCTGCCCAGCCACGCTTGCGCCTGGGCGCTCCCGCTAGCCGACGGATCGATCGTCGCCGTAAGACTGGCGGATCCTCCATTGCCTGGACCGGAAAATGTTAGCAAAGCGGCAGAACCGGCATTACCAGTTGTTTGCGGAACAACGACCTGCTGATAATATTGGTTGGCGCCGACGAAGTCTACTGGCACAGCTTGCGCGGCTTGCGACGAGTTATATATGAACGCTATGTTGATTGGATTGACGATCGAATTCATGGCCTGCAATGGATTGCCATGGCTAGCGGTCAAGCGATTTCCACCGTTCCAGTTTTGTGTACCCATTTTTCCTCCAGACTTCAAACAGTTGGGAATTTTCGAGACAATATCTGCGTGGTGCATTAGCAATATTCTGTCGTTCCGGGATCAGTTGCTAGCTGTAGAAGTTGACAGGTGGTTTGAACCGCACCGAGATGTGCCATCTTCCAACATGGCACGCGTGGCACGAATCCGGACAGATCCTCGCTGACAAAACCTTGCTAGTTCATAAATCGAATGAACGAGCGCAGGGCACTGACGGAACGACAGCCAGTGCCGTAATTGCCGCTGGCGGAGAGCAAGTGGCGAAAGAGAGAAATGACGGTCTTGGCGGTCTTCGCCGATAGGGTTAGCCCGCGCCCTGATAGTCGTACCACTGATATGATTTTCCCTGTCAAGTAGCGCGAGGGTTTCTGCGTTGGGATTTGCCGCAAATATTTGAATTCCTGAGGGCGGCGTATCAGTAAAGTTGACGGTGGATCACACAGATTTGCGCGGGTTGAATACCGCGTTACGGAGGGGCGGCTATTTTCTTGGACTGGGTTATGCCGCGATTCCAAGACTTTGCCGGTATTCGACGGGGCTGAGGAAGCCGAGCGAGAGCTTGATCCGTTTTGCGTTATACCAGCGGATGTACGAGTCAACGGTCTCGATGAATTGATCAATGGTCGTGGTTCGCCAGTCACGAGAATAGAACAATTCTGTCTTGAGGCGGCCGAAGGAACCTTCGCAGGCAGCATTGTCCGGCGAACATCCTTTG